>JBDNFZ010000813.1:0-6056 GCA_041689555.1 Opitutaceae bacterium
CGCAAGAGAGGACGCGCTGCACGATGAGCTGCTCCGCGCCGTGGGAGGACATGACCATCACCGTGCCGCCGATGACGCCCATCCAGATGTTGAAGGGCGCGGAGAACGTGAAATCGGTGTTCAGCCACGCGAGTTTGCCGGCCGCCGTCGCCTGATTGATCGCGGCGCCCCACCCTCCGTCGATCAACGTCGGGATGTAGAAGAGCGCATACAGGCCGCCGCCGATGAAGAGGACCATCTGCACGGCATCGGTCCAGACCACCGCTTTCACGCCCCCGAAATAGGTGTAGACGAGCGACAAAACAACAAAGAGGAGGATCGCGCCGAGGAGCGGATCGACGAGTCCGCCCAAGCCGCAGATTTGGTCGCCGAGCATCAGCCGCATCGGGATACAGGCCACGTAGACGCGAACGCCGGCGGAAAGCGTTTCAAGGAAAAGAAAGAACGCGCCGGCCAAACGCCGCGGACCGCGGCCGAGGTGTTGCTCGAGCAACTGGTAGGGCGAGTAGATCTCGCCCTTCATGTAATGGGGCACCATCACCACGGCCAAAATTATCCGCGCGATCATGTAGCCGAGGATCATCTGGATGAACATGATGTTCGAGCCGTAGGCGATGGCGGGCACACCGATGATGGTGAGCGCGCTTGTCTCCGTCGCCACGATCGAGGCGCCGATGCCCCACCACGGGATATGGCGGCTGCCGAGAAAATAGTCGCGCGTCGTGCGTTGGTCGCGACCGAACCAGACGCCGAGGCCGATGATTCCGCCGAGGTAGAGCAAAATAACCAACCAGTCGCCGAGGTTGAAGTAAGAGTTCATGCGGGGTGGACTCATCACGGGAAAAGCGGTTTTGGTTGGCGAGTAGTTTATCGTCCCCCCGCCCACCCCGCCCCATCTCGCCCCGCTCATGAAGCTCACGATCCGCCACATCCTTTCGGTGCTCCTCGCCTGCGTGCTCGCCAGCCCGCTCCACGCCGCGCCTTTCCTGTCCGAGAAAATCGCCGCGATGGACGCCGCCGTCGCCACCGCCATCGCCGAGCAGAAACTTCCCGGCGGCGTGCTGTGGCTGGAAAGCGCGGGCGAGATCTACCGTCGCGCCTACGGTCAGCGCGCCGTTGTCCCGACCGCCAAGCCCAACGCCGAGGACACCATCTACGACGCGGCGTCCCTAACCAAGGTTGTCGTCACCACCACCGCGATTTTGCAACTCGTCGAGCGCGGGCGACTCGAACTCGACGCGCCCGTCGTGCGAACCCTCCCGGCCTTCGGCGCGCAGGGCAAGGGCGACGTCACGGTCCGCCAGCTCCTCACCCACCGCTCGGGCTTGCGTCCCGGGATCGCGCGCACGCCCGCATGGACCGGAACCGCCGCCGCGCTCGCCCTCGCCTGCGCCGAGCCGCTCCGCAGTGTGCCCGGCAGCACCTTTGTCTACAGCGACATCAACTTCATCGTGCTCGGCGAACTCGTGCGTCTTACCGACGGCCGCGCGCTCGACGCCTACGCCGAGGCGGAAATCTTCCGGCCGCTCGGGATGGAAGATTCGGATTTTCTCCCCGGAGCCGTCCAGCTCGCCCGCATCGCGCCCACCGAAGCGGCCGAGGGCGCGATGGTGCGCGGCACGGTGCACGATCCCACCGCAAGGGCGATGGGCGGCGTCGCGGGACATGCCGGGCTCTTCACGACGGCGGCTGATCTCGCACGTTTCTGCCGGATGCTCCTTGGCGGCGGGCAACTGGCGGGCGTCCGCGTCTTGAGCGCAAGCAGCGTCGTCGAGATGACGCGCGTGCAAACCGACGGCTCCGGCCGGCGCGGGCTCGGCTGGGATATCGACACGACCTTTTCGGGCCCGCGCGGCCGCTGGTTTCCGGCCGGGGTCTCCTTCGGGCATACCGGTTTCACCGGCACCAGCCTATGGCTCGATCCGGGCACGCAGACTTTCGTGATCTTCCTATCAAACCGCGTCCATCCCGACGGCAAGGGCGACGTGGTCCCGTTGCGCCGCACCCTCGGGACGCTCGCCGCCGAGGCGGTCGGGCGCGACACGGGCGCGGTCTTGAACGGCATCGACGTGCTCGTGCGCGAGGACTTCGCCCGCCTGCGCGGCTTGCGTGTCGGCCTCATCACCAACCACACCGGCCGCGACCGCGACGGACGCACGACGATCGATCTCCTGCACGCGGCCAAGGACGTGAAGCTCGTCGCGCTCTTTAGCCCCGAGCACGGGATTCGCGGAACCGCCGACGAGAAAGTCGGCGATTCCACCGACGAGAAGACCAAGCTCCCGATCTACAGCCTTTACGGAGAAACGCCCAAGCGCGCCGGAGGCCAGTCCGCCGCCGACTACGACCTTGCCGTCATCCGCGCCCATGCGCCCAAGGCGGAGCAACTGCGCAATCTCGATGCGCTCGTCTTCGACATCCAGGATATCGGCGCGCGTTTCTACACTTACTCCGCAACCCTCGGCGCTGCGCTCGAAGCCGCCGCGTTGGCCAAGAAGAAATTTATCGTGCTTGATCGGGTGAACCCCATCGGCGGGTTAAGCGTCGAAGGTCCGGTAATGACGCGCCCGCCGAGTTTCATCGGTTTTCACCCGCTGCCCGTGCGTCACGGGATGACGCTCGGCGAACTGGCGCGGATGTATAACGCCGAACGCGCATTCGGCGCCGATCTCACGGTGATCGGCTGCGAGCATTGGACGCGCGACCGCTGGTTCGACGAGACGGGTCTGCCTTGGGTCAACCCCTCGCCCTCGATGCGGAGCCTGACGGCGGCGACGCTCTATCCCGGGCTCTGCTTGCTGGAGAGCACGGCGATCTCGATGGGGCGCGGGACGCCAAGGCCCTTTGAGCAGGTCGGCGCGCCCTTCATCGACGGCGAGCGCCTCGCGGCCGAGTTGAACCGCGCGGGCTTGCCCGGCGTGCGTTTTGAGGCGGTGCGCTTCACTCCCCTACCCGCGCTCTACCCGGGCCCGGCCGCGTCGCTTAAACACGGCGGCAGGGAATGCGGCGGGGTGCGCGTCCACCTCACCGACCGCGACGCCTGCGCCGCCGTCGACATCGGCCTCGAACTCGCGGTCGTGTTGCAACGGCTCTATCCCGACCAAGCCAAGCTCGCCGCCATGGCGCGCCTGCTCGGAGACGACGCGACGCTCGGCGCGATCCTCGCCGGGAAATCCTCCGCCGAAATCAAGGCCGCGTGGGCTTCGGGCATCGCGGATTTTGCGGCGCGACGAAAGCCCTTTTTGCTCTATCCGGTCCGCTTATGAGCGGCGGCGGTATGACGGCAGGCGAAAGCCGCCGGCCGTCTCCGCGCTAGGGCGGACCAAGGGCGGATTGCTCCGGACCGGCCTTGCCAGCACGAACTCTTTGCGCCGCTCACCCGCCGCAATCTGCCACACATCCACCGCGGGACCAGCCGTCGCGACAGTGCCCGGGCTGCTTCAGCCGACGAGAATTCCGTAGAGGACGAGTTCGGCCCGCACGTCGTAAATCCAGATTCCGAAATCCTGCCCGGAGCTGCGGAGCAACGGCTCGCCCAACGCCGAAGGAGCCTGGCCCTGAGTCATCCCGGGTCTGAGACGAGCCCGGTCGCCATCGGCCCGAGCCGGAATCGGACGGAAAACAGCCAACGACAATACGCAGAGGAGCAGGCACGCCTTCAGAGCCGTTCAATCGACCCAACGGGACAAAACCCAAACGCCGATCCGCGCGGCGCATTTCCAACCTTACATCGCCGCAGTCGGTGTCGCGGGCGAGAACGCCGCTCGCACCCCGGGTGGCAGCGGCTCCGCCTCCATCCGGCCCGCAGAATCGCGCCGCACGTGGACCGCGGTCAACTTGCCCCGGGCGACCTCGGTCCATCGGCCCGCACGGTCTTTCTCAAAAACGAACTCGTAGGTAGCACTCGTCGGCCCCAAGGCCGTGACGGAGCCGGTGACGCGCACCAAATCCCCGCAGCGCAAGGGTCGCGCAAAGCCGCACGAGGCCTCGCGGCGGGGCCAGCCGAATTCAACCCCGTCGGCATTGGTCGACATCATCGGCAAGTCCAAAGTGCGAAACCACTCGTGCTCGCATACCTCCATCCAGCGGAAAAAATTGGAAAAATGCATGAGGCCGGCGGCGTCGGTCTCATGGAATTCCACTCGGCGGGTGATCGTAAAGCAGGCGCTCATCCCGCCACCGTGTTCGGCGGAGCGCGCGTGTCAAAGCGCGGTTCGCGCGGGGCGAGCGCGACGCGGTCGGCGATGGTGACGGCGCCGCGGTTCAGCACGGAGGCGTGCGTGGAGGCGTGGAGCGATGAGCGCCCGCGAGCGGGCTGCCTACACCGAACCAGTCACGCCTACGGCGGACTTACGGGGTCTTGGCCGGCACCGGGATCGGCGCGGGAGCGGGGCGCGGGGCCGATTGCTTTTTCTCGTCGAGATTTTGCATGATCTCCGTGTCGTCCACGGGCGCGGAATCGACGCCGCCGGCGGGAACTTCCAGCTTCGCCAGCCAGACGAGGGAATTCAGGAGAAGGCGGCGCTGGTCGTCGTTTTGCCAATTGCGATGAAAATGGCCGCCGGTGAAGCCAAAGCCGCGACCGCCGTCGGGGCGCTCTACCGCCCACATCATGGTCTCGGCGCGGCCCTTGGCGGCTTGGATGTGGGCGTAGGGACCCTTGGGGCTCACGTAGCGGCCGTCGCGGACGGCGTCGGATGGAGTCGCCACGAGGATATCTTTCACGCCCGCCTTCCCGTCGCGGAAGCGCATGTTGAAATACCATTCGTCCTTCGCCGTAAACGGCTTCACCCCGCGCGTTGTCGGATGCACGGGCAGCACCTGATAATCGGCATCGAAAATGGGGTTGCAGGAGAAATGGGTCTCGTAGTGTCCGCCGATCCACTCTTTCCACTCGGCCCCGCCTTTTTCGGGCAAGACCTCGACGGCGTAGTGGGCCATGCCGATACCGACGCCGCGCCGGGCGAGTCCACGGAGGACTTCGAGTCGCTCCGGGCGAACGGCGAGGTGATTAGCTCCGCCATCGGAGTAAATGAAGACCGCGTCGGCGTCGGCGAACATCGCGTTGTCGTCGACCCGCTTGCCCTCGACAATCTTGGTGGGCCAGCCGTTGGTGCTGAGGATAGTTTTGAGCCCGGGAAAGCCCTCGAGCCGCTTCTGCAGCAGCATCGAGCCGGCCTTGAACTCGTGCATCAGCGGCGGATGGCTGACGGGGCCGGCGATCATGACGAGCTTGCGGTCGGCGGCATGGACCGACGCGGAGGCAAGTGCGAACAGAGCGATGACGACGTGGCGGAGTTTCATGGCAGAGGGTAGGTTTTGAGGAGAAATCTGACGAAGTCACCGATGGCGAGAAGAGCCCCGCCGAGCATCGGTCACACCAGCGGATTCGCGCCGGGAATCGGCACCGCACCGTAGACTCCGGCGCCGGGGCCCGGGTTGGCGGGGAAGATGTCGAGCTTCGAACCCTCCATCAGCCATTTCCAGGAAATCTCGCGGCCGGTGTAAGCGGCGATGCGACCGCCGATCGCCGTAAGGGTGCTCTCGGCCACGCGCACGGCCTCGTTGATGCGGGTGTTGGCGCGGATGTTCGTGATGAGGTTGGCATGCTCCTGCACCATCGGGTCGACGTTGGGACCGGCGTAAGTGAACGGATTCGCGCCGGTGATCGTGGCATTATTGGGAATGGCGACGCCCTTGGTGCCGACGACGCGTTCGCCGATACGGGTGGAGGTCTTCGACGCGTGCCGACAAGAACTCGATATTCTGGCGCCGTTGGCGTAGTCCATCTCGACGGAAAAATGATCCCAGATATTGCCCGGAATGCTGCCCCGATTCTGCCGGCCGCCCATGCCGTAGAACTTTTCGGGGGGGCCGCCAAAGGCCCAGTTCATCACGTCGATGTTATGGATGTGCTGCTCGACGATCTGGTCGCCGCTCAACCAGTCCCAGTGATACCAGTTCCAGCACTGCCACTCGAAATCGCTGACATCGGCGAGCCAGTCGGTCTTCTCGCGGAACCAGATGCCGTCGCCGTTCCAGTAACACTGGCCGCC
>JBDNFZ010000814.1:0-8936 GCA_041689555.1 Opitutaceae bacterium
ATAATCGGCCTTGAAGCGGCGGGCCTCCGGGGCGACGAAGCCCAGGCCGCGCACCACGCCCTCGCAGTGAATGCGGTGGGCGGAGCAGTCGAACCAAGTGTTCGGCAACTCGGCGACGCGGTCGAGGCAGGCCCGGTCGTAGCGGCAGGAGTGCGCGAGGCAGAAGCGGACTTCCGGGGTGGCCTCGGCGACCTTGAGGATTGTCGTCGCCTGCGACCAGGTGTCCTCGGGCGCGACGCTGGAGTGGATGATGAAGGGGATGTCGAGTTCCGCCGCCAGCTCGAGGAAGCCGCGTCCCTCTTGCAGGAGGGCACCCACGTCGGACTGGATCATCGTCCCTTGGATCTTGAGCGCGTAAAAGGAGTATTTCTCGCGCAGCCGGCGCAGGTGCGCGATCTGTGCCGCCGGCTCGCGCAGCGGGTCGAGGATCATAACCGGCAGGCATTGGCGGCCGAGGTCGGGATAGAGCATATGCAGCTCCTGCAACATCCGCTCGTTCTCAAACGCGTAGGGGACCTGCTCGGGCCCGCCGCCAAGGAGTTGCCGCCGGCGCATCGCGCCGACATCGAAAGTGAGGTTGGCGACCATCGGGAAAACGATCCAGCGGTCGACCCCGCAGTGCCTGCCCTCGGTCACCATCGCCGGCAGATCCTGGCAATAGGGACTGTAGCTGTTGCAATAGAAATACAGGTCAACCCCTAGGTGATTATGACAATCGATAAGCATATCCGGGTATTTGTTTGACGGAACAAGCGTTTCGTATTGTGGAATGAGCTGCAAGCCAAAAACCATGAGCATCGCGGTCCTCGACAAAACCTTCAACATCCTCGAGGTCATGGCACGGACCGGCCGGGTGCTGTCGCTCGCGGAGCTGGCGGAGGAATGCCGGATGCCCAAACCGACGGTGTTTCGCATCCTCAAAACCCTGCGTGATCTCGGCTACGTCGAGCAGACCGGTCGCGGCGGCGAGTATGGCTTGTCCGGCCGGCTGGCTTCGCTGCGCGAGTATGGCCGGGACGAGGCCGCGCGGGACAAGGCGCTGCCGCTGATGCGGTCGCTGCACGAGCAATTTGACGAGACGGTGAATCTTGGGCTGCTGGAGGGCCTGTATATCCGCTATGCCCACGTCGTCGAGACGACCCAAGCCCTGCGGTGGATTGTAAAGCCCGGGGCGCGCGACCTGTTTCACACGACGGCACTGGGCCGGGCGATCGCCGCGCACCTGCCGGCGGAACAGCAGTCGCGCCTGCTCGCCAAGCTGTGCGCCGCGCTGCCGGCCCGCGGTCGGGCGGCGGTGCGGGCCGCGCTGGAGAAGGAATTGGCGGCGACGCGCGAACGCGGCTATGCCTTCGAGGAGCAGGAGACGGTCGAGGGTGTCGCTTGCGTGGCGACACCGCTCGCCCTGTGGGGCGAACCGCTCGCCGCAGTCAGCGTCTCCGTGCCCGTGCACCGATTCCCGAGCGAGCGGCGCACGGCGCTGATCCGCGCCGTGCGGGCCGCGGCCGCCCGCGCCCCGGCCTACGCCTGAACCCGTTTTCCCATGCCCTATACCTTCGCCCGTTCCCAAGCGCTTTTTGAGCGCGCCGTTCGCAGCATCGCGGCCGGCGTCAACAGCGGTATCCGCAAGATGGAGGCCCCCGTGCCGCTCTACTTCACCAAGGGCAGCGGCCCGGACCTCTGGGATGCCGACGGCAACCACTACCTGGATTTCCAACTGGGGCAGGGCGCCCTGCTTTACGGGCACGCCCCGGCCGGCATGGCTGACGCGATCGCCGCCCAAGCCCGCCTCGGCACCCACTGGGCGGCCCAGTGCGAACTCGAAATCGAGGTCGCGGAGCGGATCCAACGGATGATCCCGTCCGCGGAGCTCGTGCGCTTCAACAACTCCGCGACCGAGGTGGTGCTCGCCGCCTTCCGCTTGGTCCGCGCCCACACCGGCCGGAAGCTGATCCTCCGCTTCGAGGGCCATTACCACGGCTGGGCCGACGAAGGCCTCGTCGGTTTCGCCAATCCGATGGACAAGTGGGGCGATGAAGAGAACCCCGCCCGCCTGCACCCGAGCAAGGGAGTCATCCCCGAGGTGCTCGACCAATTCGTGATGGCCCGCTGGAACGACCCGGAACACCTGCGCCGCGTCGTCGACCGCCACCGCGGGCAGATCGCCGCGATCGTTTTCGAGCCGGTCCTTTGCAACACCTGTTGCCTCGAGCCCGTCGCCGGCTTGATGGCGACCATCCGCGAGCTGTGCGACCGCGACGGCATGCTGATGATCTCGGACGAGACCATCACGGGCTTCCGTTTCGGCGCTGCGTGTGCGCAAGGCTACTACGACTACCACGCCGACCTCACCATCCTCGGCAAGGCGATCGGCGGTGGCACGCCTTTCGCGGCGCTCGCCGGCACCAAGGTGGCGTTTTCCAAGATCCTTTCCGGCGAAGTGATCCACGCCGGCACCTTGAACGGCAACCCGCTGTGTCTCGCGGCCAGCAAATGGTGTCTCGACCAAGTGATCGCCCTGGGCAAGGACCACCCTGACGGCATCCAACGTCTCGGCGTCAAACTGATGGACGGCCTGGCGACCCTCGCGCGCGAGCACCACGTGCCCCTGCGCCCGCAGGGCCCGGGTCTGATCTTCCACGCCGTCACGCTCAAGCCCGGCGCCGCCGAGGGCCCGATCAAGGATTACCGCGATTATGTCCGCCGCCATGACGCCCCGCGATGGATGCACCTGCGCCGATGCCTCCTTGAGGAGGGCGTGCGCGCGATCGAGCGCGGCCTGTGGTCCATCAGCTTGGCCCACGACGACAGCCACATCGACCGGGCGTTGCAGCGGGCCGCGATCGCGTTTCGCCGCCACGCGGAGACATGGAAAGCCCCGGTCTGAACCTTCCTGTCTTGCCCCCCATGAAGCCCCGCATCCTTTTTGCCGGTCTCTTTCACGAGACGCACACCTTCCTCGACGAACGCACGCGCTGGGAGGACTTCGAGGTCACCTTCGACGACAAAATTCTCGCCAAGCTCGGCGACGGTTCGCCCACCGACGGGTTTCTTCACGAAGCGCAGCAGCGCGGCTGGGATGTGATCCCGACCGTCGACGCGCGCTGCGTGCCGAGCGGCATGGTGGAGGACGCGATGTTCGAGCGCTATTGGTCGGAGTTTGAGCGCCGGGCCGCCCCTGCGCTCGCCGCCGGAGTCGACGGCATTTACCTGGTGTTGCACGGGGCGATGGCCACCGAAGGTATTCGCGACGCCGAGGGGGAGTTCCTCGGCCGCATCCGGGCCCTGCCCGGCGCGAAGGCGGTCCCGATCTTCGGCGTCCTCGACCTCCACGCCAACGTGAGCGCGCGGATGTGCCGGGAGGCGAACGGCCTCGTGATGTATCGGGAGAACCCGCACACCGACGCCAAGCATTCGGCCCAGAGGGGCGCCGCGCTGCTCGACCGTTGCCTGAAGGAAAAGCGCGTGCCGCACATGGTGTGGTGCCGCCCGCCGATCATGTGGGCGCCGCCGGGCACGGGCACGCACGCCGATCCGATGATGTCGCTGAAATTCTTCGCCCTGAAACTCGAGGCCGAGCATCCCCACATCTGGGCCTGCAACATCGCGGCGGGCTACTCGTTCGCCGATACGCCCGACACCGGCTGTTCGCTCAGCTTGGTGACCACCAAGCCGGACGAGTCCGCGCAGAAGCACCTCAGGGCCGGCGCGAGCCTCGCTTGGTCGATGCGCGAGCGCGGCCACATCGTTTACCCTTCCGTCGACGAGGTGGTGCGCGGGCTGAAGGCCGAGCATTTCAATGCCGGCCCCGTCGTCCTGGTCGAGCCCTCGGACAACATCGGCGGCGGTGCGCCCGGCGATGGCACCGGCATCCTCCGCGCCTTGCTCGAGCATCGCGTGGAAAAATCGCTGGTCATCATCAACGACCCGGCGGCCGTGGCGGCGCTCCAAGATGCGGCTCCGGGCCAAGTCCGTTCGCTCGCGGTGGGCGGGCGCGGCTCGCCGCTCGATGCCGGGCCCGTGCCGGTCGCGGCCACCTTTGTTTCGCGCAGCGACGGCAACTTCACGCTGGAGGACCCGAACAGCCACCTCGCCTCCATGAACGGGCTCAGGATCGCGATGGGGCCCAGCGCCGTCGTGCGCACCGAGGGCGTCACGATCCTCCTCACCAGCCGCAAGACGGCGCCGTTCGATCTGGGCCAGTTGCGCAGCCAGGGTATCGAGCCGAAAGATTTTCGCGTGATCGGCGTGAAGGCCGCCGTCGCGCACAAGCGGGCCTACGACCGTGTTTCCACCACGAGTTTCTACGTGGACACGCCCGGCCCCTGCACGAGCAACCTCGCCGCCCTGCCGTGGCGACAACTGGTGCGTCCGCTCTACCCGCTGGACGCCGCCGCCGCGAACCGACCGATTTTCTCATGAACCCTAAAGTCACGTTTCCCATCAACCCGGACACTCCGGTTTCGCATCTGCCCTTCAGCCCGGTCGCCCGGGTGGGGGACCTCGTCTTCGTTTCCGGCCAGGCATCCGTCGATGCCGCCGGCAAGATCATCTCCGACACCTTCGAGGGCGAGTTCCGCCGCTCGGTGGAAAACCTGCGCAAGGTGCTCCAGACCGCCGGTTGCGATTTGGACGACGTGATCCAGACCCGTAACTATGTGCGCGATGCGGAGGAGGTCCCGCTCTTCAACCAGCTCTACCGCGAGTATTTCAAGGCGCCGTTTCCGACCCGCACGACGATCACGAACTGCCTGCCGGCCGCCCTGAGATACGAGGTCGAGTGCATCGCCGTCGCCCGCGCTTGAGGACCCGCCCATGAAGATCATCCGCTATCTCGATCCCCAAGGTGTCGCCAGCTACGGCGCTGAGCAGGCCGATGGCGGCGTCCTCCGCATCGAGGGCGACGTGCTCGGCGCGCACCGCGTGACGAACGAGACCGCCAGCGTGCGCAAGCGTCTCGCCCCGATCGTGCCCGCGCAGATCCTCGGCGTCGGACTCAATTACCGGCACCACGCCGCGGAATCGGGCATGAAGGCCCCCGAGCTGCCTGTGCTCTTCGTCAAGGGTATCAACACGCTCCAAAATCCCGGCGACCCGATTCTGATCCCGACGCACCTGCCGAGCGACGAGGTCGACTACGAGTGCGAGCTCGCGGTCGTCATCGGCCGGGCCTGCAAGAACGTCGACCGGGCGCACGCCCTCGACTACGTGCTCGGTTACACCTGCGCGAACGACGTCTCGGCCCGCGACTGGCAGATCAAGCGCGGCGGCGGCCAGTGGTGCCGCGGCAAATTCTTCGACACCTTCTGCCCGCTCGGACCCTGCCTTGTCACGACGGACGAGATCAAGAATCCCAACGACCTCAAGATCGCCACCCGCATCAACGGTGAGACTCTCCAGGACTGGACCACCTCGGACATGATCTTCGACGTGCCGCGCATCATCGAGTTCCTGAGCGGGAGCACGACGCTGGTGCCCGGCACCGTGATCCTCACCGGCACGCCGCATGGTGTCGGCATGGCCGCCAAGCCGGTCCCCCGCTGGCTCAAGCCCGGCGACGTAGTCACGATCGAGATCGAGCGCATCGGCCAACTGATCAACCCGGTCGCCCTCGAAGGTGCCCGCTAACCCCGCCCGGTTCCCTGCGTGCACGCCGGCGGCCCCGACATTTTCCAGCGCACGCCCGCCCAACTCGGCGAAGGGCCGTGCTGGCATGCCCGCCGAGGGACGGTCTGGTGGATCGACATCTTGGGCAGGAAACTTTTCGAGTCCGATGCCGCCGGCGGACCGGTGACCACACTCGAGCTGCCACAGATGCCCGGTGCCATCGCCCCCGCGTCGGACGGCCGCCTGATCGCGGCGTTGCACCACGGGATCTTTTTTTGCGATCCGACGACGGGCGCGCTGACGCCGTTCGCCGTTCCCCCCGGCCACGATCCGGCGGTCTTCCGCTTCAACGACGGCAAGGTCGATCCGCAGGGCCGCTTCTGGGCCGGGACGCTCGCCCTCGATTCCCGGCCGAACCAGTCCAAGCTCTACCGCTTCGACGGCGACCGGGGCTGCATCGTCCACCGCAGGGAGGTGAGCATCTCCAACGGACTCGCTTGGTCCCCGGACGGGCGCACGCTCTATTACGTCGATTCGCCGACGCGGCAGGTGCAGGCATTTCCGTTCGACGGCGAGCACGGCTCGCTGGGCGCTCCGCGCGTCGCCTTCAATCTGGCCGACGGCGACGGCTGGCCGGATGGCTGCTGCATGGACGCCGAAGGCTGCCTCTGGCTGGGCCATTGGGGCGCCGCCAAGCTCACGCGCTGGGACCCGGCCACCGGCCGCCTCCTGCGCACCGTGCCGCTGCCCGTCACCAACGTCACCTCCTGCGCCTTCGGCGGCGCGAAACTTGACCGGCTGTTCATCACGACGGCGGTCGATCCCGAGGCAAAAAATAAGGAACCCGAGGCGGGCTTCCTGTTCTGCCTCGATCCCGGCGTCACGGGCCAGCCCGTGGCGGAGTTTCGGGTCACATGACGGGCTTTCCCTTTTTGATGAAGAAATTGAAACTCGCCGGCGGCGTCTGGTCCGCCACTCCCACTCCCCTCGACGCAGCCGGCCGCGTCGACCCCTCCTCGGTGGAGCGGCTCGGCGAGCACCACGTGCGGATGGGCGTGACCGGGCTCATGCTCGCCGGCACCTGCGGCGAGGGACCGTGGCTGACGGATGCCGAACGCGAGACCTTGGTGCGCACGGCCGCGGCCGCGGCACGGGGCCGCCTCCGGCTCGCCGTGCAGGTGACCGACAACTCCGCCGGCCGCACGCTTCACTACGCCGAGCTGGCCGCAAAGTGGGGCGCCGAGATCGCGGTCGTGGCCCAGCCTTATTTTTTCCTCACCGCGACGCCGGACCGCCAGTTGGCGTTTTACCGGGACATCGCCCGCGCCTCCGCGCTGCCGGTGGGCTTCTATGACCGTGGCAAGAACAGCCCCTACATGATGCCGGACTCCCACCTCGATGAACTGCTCAACGAGCCCAACATCGCGCTCGTGAAGGACAGCTCGACGATGCCCTCGCACCGCGATCTCTTCCTTGCCGTCCGCCGGCGCCGTCCGGACCTGATCCTGCTCGACGGCGACGAGTTTGACTGCACGACCTACATCGCGGCGGGCTACGACGGCCTCCTGCTCGGAGGCGGCATTTTCAACGCCGGCCTCGCGCACCGCATCATCCGCGCCGCCCGCGCCGGGGACCTGAAGGAGGCGAAGCGCCTGCAGGCCCGCATGAACGACCTGATGCTGCGCGTCTACGGCGGCCCGAAGATCGAGTGCTGGATGAGCGGGCTGAAGGAACTGCTCGTGCAGATGGAGATCTTCTCCACCGGCACCCACCTGCTCGATTACCCGCTGACGGATACCTGCCGCCAACAGATCACGGACGCCCTCAGCGGCGCCGACGGCCTTGGCTACCGCTCCGACCTCCTCGATCCTGTGCCCGCCGTCTGACCTCCCTCTATCCCCATGGCCAACTCCATTCCCGGCAGTCTGCCTTATACCGATACAAAGCCCGTCGGTTCGGCCGACTTCTACTTTGCGATCAACTCCACGTTCCGCTTCATTCTTCATCGCCTCGGGCGCGACGGCTGGATCCGCTACCTGACCGACCTTGGCACCGGTTATTACGCCCCGGTCAACACGCAGCGGCAACAGGGTGGCCTGAGCGCGGTCGCCGGTTACTGGCGCGCCATCTTTGCGGCTGAGCCGGGCGGCGAGGTCGAGGTCAAGGAACTGTCCGACCGCGTCGAGTTGCACGTGAAAGTCTGCCGGTTGATCAAGCATCTCCGGGCCCGCGGGCGGGCGTGTGGTTGGGGCACCGCCACATTCCCGTGCAATCTGCGGACAGCTACGTGCCGGGCGGCCGCTATCCGATGTTCGGCTCGGGCCAGAGGAGCATCATCCCCGCGAAGGTCGCCGGCGTGAAGTCCGTCGTGGCCTGCACGCCCCCGGTAAAGGTGAGCGGATACTACCCGGCCACGATCAATGCCATGAAGCAGGCCGGGGCCGACCGTATTTGCGTTTTGGGCGGTGTGCCCGCGATGGCGCTGATGGCCTTCGGCATGGGCGAGATCGAGCGCGTGGATATTTTGTGCGGCGCCGGCAACAAGTTTGTGGCCGGGGCCAAGCGCCAGCTTTTCGGCCGGTGCGGCATCGACCTTCTGGCGGGGCCGAACCGGATTGCGGTCATCGCCGACGACTCGGCCGATCCGGCCCTCGTCGCCTGCGACCTGCTGGGCCAGGCTGAGCATGATCCGGCGAGCGGTCAGTCCTGCTTGTGCCTGAGCGGCACGTTCGGCCACGCCGTGCGCAAGGAAATCGCCCGGCAACTGCCCAAGCTGCCGACCGGCGAGATCGCCGGCCAGTCCTGGCAGGCCAACGGCAAGCTCGCTGCCGCCTCCGACCGGGAAGAGGCGATCCGGATCAGCGACGCCTACTCGCCCGAGCACCTCGAACTCCACGTGCGCGAGCCAAACTATTATTCCGAGCGCCTGCGCAACGACGGATCCCTGTTCATCGGCGAGGAGACGACGGTCGCCTACGGCAAAAAAAGTATCGGGACTAATCACATTCTGCCCACGAGCCGGTCGCCGCGCTACACCGGCGGGAATTGGGTCGGGAAGTTCCTGAAGACCGTCACCGAACCCGTGCATGACCCCGGCGAAGAGCCGCCAGGTCGGCGCCGTCACCGCCTGGCAATGCGACGTCGAGCGCATGGCCGACCATAAAATCACGGCCCGCGTGCGCGTGGCGCGCTACAGCGCGAAACCGCTTGGCCGTAAAAAGAAGAAATTATGAGTGCCCCCCGCCGCCCCGGCCCAAAACGCCCGCTCCATCTGTTCGCGACGATGTGGTCGTTGCGGCAATATCCCTCGGCCGAAAAGGAGTGGAGCTGGG
>JBDNFZ010000815.1:0-3617 GCA_041689555.1 Opitutaceae bacterium
ATCCGCGCGCTCGGCACGCCGACGTGGACCCGCGTGGTGCGGGTCGGCACGGCAGAGGGGAACGACATGCGGATCCTCGATTTCACGGAGGACGCAACCGGCGCGAGCTTTGCGCTGGACTGGCGCGGCGCGCGCTGGGCGGAGGTGAAGTGGTCCCAGCCGGGTATCTACAATGCGCGGAACGCGGCGATGGCCGCGACGGCGGCCGGTCTGGCATTGAACGCGGAGAATCCGGTCGAGCCGGCGCCGGGGGCGTTGACGGCCTTCCGCGGGGTGAAGCGCCGGCAGGAAGTCTTGTTGGCGAGCGAGCGGCTGACGGTGATCTCGGATTTCGGCCACCATCCGACAGCGCTCGCGGAGACGCTGCAATCCTTCCGGGCGCGCTATGCCGGGGCGCGGCTCGTGGCGGTGTTTGAACCGCGGAGCAACACGGCGCGCACTCGGACGATGCAGGCGGGATTCGCGCGGGCGTTGGCGCTGGCGGACGAGGTTTATCTGGGGGCGGTCAACCGACCGGAAAAACTTAGGGAGGAGGAGCGTTTTGATCCCGAGGCCGTGGTCCAGCTGCTTGAAGCGCAGGGCGTGACCGCGCATACGGCGGCGACCCACGCGGAGCTGCTCGGGCGTTTGCGGGCGGAGACGCTGCCGGCCGCGGAACGCCGGGTGGTGGCGTTTTTCACCAACGGATCTTTCGACGGAATCATCGAAGGCTACCTCGCCGCCGCGCGCGTGTAGAGGATTCCGGGTCGGATAGCGTGAGTGTAGAAGCAGGCGGTGTCCCCCGTTCGCCTCCGGCCTCAGCGAGGCCGGCTCCAACGGAATGGGTCCGGCAGAACCGAAAAAATCTAAGCGTCGCGACCGAGCGACTCGACGATCCCGCGTCGCTTCTCGAGGCGCTCGAGTTCTTCCCGGCGCTGGGCCATGCGAGCCGCGAATTCTTCGAGGAAAATGCGCTGGTCGACGTTGAGTTCGGCGGGGTTTGCCCGCTTGTAACGACTCTCCCGGTCCACCAAATCGGCGACCTCGGCGGCCATGCGATCGTGCTTGATCAAGAGCCCGCGCATGATGATTTCCCGCGCGGTGCTTCCCGAGAGAGCGCGGAAGAAGAATCCTGCGGAATCCTTGGCGGGTAAACCGGGAACCTCGGACATGATATCCAATTTGATCTGTTGAAACGCATCGTCGAGATCGGTGCGTTCGCGCGCTCCCAGCTTGGAACCATGCTCGGCCAACCAGAGCGACTGCGTGAGCTCGTTGCGGGCGGTAAACGGTTCGTCGAGCGGGTGCCGGGCGCAACCTGCGGCGGTGAGCACCACGGCGGCAATCAAGGCAAGACTGGGCCAACGGCCGCGCCGCATGGTCTACTGCGCCTGTCTGGCGACCTTTAATTCGGCCGGCCGCTCGCCGGCAGGCAACGCCAGCAAATCGTAATCTTGAAAACCCGTGATCGTGACCTCGGCGAACTCGCCGACGGTCAGCTCGCGCGGCACGTAGACACGGCCGTCGATATCGGGGGCGTCGGCGTCGCCCCGGGCCACGCCGGGCTCTTCGACGAGGACCTTGAGCGTCTGGCCGACATGGCTCCGGCTCACGCCGGTGGCGATCTCGCGCTGGAGCTGCATGAGGCGATGCCAACGGGCTTCCTTGGTCTTCGCGGGAATCTGGTGGTCCATCTTGGCCCCGCGGGTGCCTTCCTCCTGCGAGTAGCGGAACACGCCGAGGCGCTCGAATTTGGTCTCGCGGATGAACGTCTCGAGCTCGGCGACATCGGCCTCGGTCTCGCCGGGGAAGCCCACGATGAAGGTCGTGCGCACGGCGATGCCGGGAATGCCCGCACGGATGCGGCGGATGAGATCGCGAATGTAATCGCCGCCGGTCTCGCGCTGCATCGCGGAGAGCATGTGGTCGGAGATGTGCTGGAGCGGAATGTCGATGTAGCGGGCGACCTTGGGGCACTCGGCGATGGTGCGGATGAGTTCGTCGCTCCAATGCGCGGGGTGCGTGTAAAGGAGCCGGATCCAGAAATCGCCCTCGATGGCGTTGAGTTCGCGGAGGAGGGTGGTGAGCGCGGCGCCGCGGGTGGAATCGACGGGGGTGCGGGGATTGGGGCGCTGTTCCCACGTGTCCATGCCGAAGAAGGTGGTGTCCTGGGAAATCAGGTTGAGCTCCTTCACGCCCTCTTTGACGAGCTGTCGCGCCTCGGCGACGACGCTCGCGACCGTGCGGCTGCGATGGCGGCCGCGGATCTGCGGGATGATGCAGAACGTGCAGGGATGATTGCAGCCCTCGGCGATCTTGACGTAGGCGGTGTGCTTGGGCGTGAGCCGGAAGCGGGGCGTATTGAAATCGGGAATGTAGGTCGAGCGGGCCGTGACGAAATTCTCCGGGACGTGCGTGGCGGCGCGCTCTTTGGCGAAGAGGCCCGCGATGATCGGGGCGACCTTTGTGATCTGATCGAGACCGATGAAGGCATCGACTTCGTCGTTGAGGGAGGAGGACAGATCCTTGGAAAACCGCTGCGACATGCAACCGGCGACGATAAGCTTCTGCTCCTTGCGGCGCTTTTTCATGCCGCGGTTCTGGTGAACCTCGAGGATGTGGCCGATAGACTCCTCTTTCGACGAGTCGATGAACGAGCAGGTGTTGACGATGACGACGTCGGCCTTCTCCGCCTCGGGGATGACGGCCATGCCGGCTTGGTGGAGATGGCCGATCATGATCTCGCTATCGACGAGATTCTTGGCGCAACCGAGGGAGATGAGACTGACCGTGATCATGGCGAGGGAGGGACGCGGTGCGGACGAAGCGGACGAATAAAAAACCGCGGCCGGAGCCGCGGTTAAAGGTGTGAGGCGCGAACCTGAGGACTACTTCTTCACGGGGGCTTTCGTGCGGGCCTTCTTGCGTTTGTGATAGGCGGCGCGGCGTTTACGTTTGATCTTCTTGTTGAGTTGTTGGCCCATGATTGGAATGCGTTGAAAGACGAGATGATTCAGGGCGGTCGGGACGAGTCAAGCGTGGCGGCGGCGAGTTCCGGAAAGAGTGATCGCCGCGGAGCGGAACGCCGGATCAGGGCAGTTCGTAGATCTCGACGATGGCGTTGCCGGTGCCGCCGTCGGCTCCTGAGACGGTGACGGTGTAGCCGCCGGGCTGGAGGCTCACGATAAGGGCGGCGTCTTTGGCCCCCGGAACAAAGGCGAAGGCACCGTTGCCCGCGAAGAGCGTCGAAAGCGAAGGCGAGAAAGTGTCGTTTTCGGCGACGAAGACCCGGTCACTGTTGCGCAGCACGAGTTTGGGATCGGCGAGGGTGCCGGCGACATTGAACGCGGCGAGACTGGGTCCGGCGGCGCGGATGAGGAGATTCTTGGGGCCGGAGCCGGCGAGGGTGAAGCCGGCGATGAGCACGTCGCCGCCCGTGCCGACGAAATTGAGGGCGGAGAGATTGGTGAGGCGCGGAGTGTTGGCCGAACCGGTATCGTAGGCTTCGACGATGAGGTTGCCGGCGGCGGGACCGGAGACCTGGACGGTGCGACCGCCGTCAACGCTCGCGACGAGAGCGGCGTCGAGACTGTTGCGGCCGATGAAAGGGAAAGCCCCGGTAGCGGCGATGGCGGCGG
>JBDNFZ010000816.1:0-2022 GCA_041689555.1 Opitutaceae bacterium
CTCGCCGCCTTCACTTTCGCCCCGGTGCGCGCGCGCGCCCAGGTCGCGCCTACGCGCTCGCCCGATTCCGCCGCAGGCGACGCCGTCACCCTCACGCCGTTCACCGTGAGCGCGGAGAAAGACGTCGGCTTCGTCGCCGCCAGCTCCCTCGCCGGCGGCCGCATCGCCACCGCGCTCAAGGACACCCCCGTCGCCTACTCCGTCGTCACCGCCGAGTTCCTGGAAGCGTTTAATCTCACCGACGTCGCCGAGGCCACCCAATGGTCCGTCAACAGCACCGTCGTCGATGCCGACGGCACCAACCGCGCCTTCGGCACCTCCGTCGCCAACGGCGGCCTGCGCACGCGCGGCGTCTCCACCGGCCTGCCCACGCGGAATTTTTTCCCCTACCTCACCACCGCCGACAGCTACAACCTTGACCGCGTGGATTACGGCCGCGGGCCCAACGCCGTCCTCTACGGCGCCGGCGGCGTCGGCGGCACCGTCAACTCCGTGACGAAGCAGGCCGATACCTCCAAGGATTTCCAAAGCGCCCGCCTCCAGCTCGGCAGCTACAACCGCTACCGCTTCACCGCCGATGTGAACGAAAGCCTCAACGCGCAATTCGCTCTGCGCGCCAACGTCGTCTGGGACCAGGCCGACACCTGGCGCGACAACGAATGGAAGGACCGCTACGGTGCGCACCTCGCCGCCACCTTCAAACCCACCGCGCGCCTCTCCTTCCGCGCCGAGGGCGAATACGGCGAGAGCCGCGAGCTGCGCGGCACCACCTCCCTGCGGGACCGCCTCTCCGCCTGGGATGGGCGGACTACCTTCAGCGCCGTGCCGACGATCCTCCCGAGCAACGCCGAACTCGCCGCCGCCGGCATCGTGCGCTCCGGACCGCGCTGGGTGCGCAACGACGCCTTCGGTGGCAACGTCCTCAACTTCGAAAACCGTTACGTCACCAAGGGCGCCGCGCAGAGCACCACGCTCACCCTCACGAACCAGATCAACGGCGTCCCCATCCGCACGCCGAGCTTTACCATCAACAATCAGGCGATGATCGACGACAACTTCGGCGTCCCCGCCGACCGCTACGCCCGCGCCCTCTCCGGCTCGCCGTTCTTCCGCGTGCCGAGCCGCGAATCCACGACCGTCTGGACCAACAAGCGTCCCACCTTCACCGAACTCGGCAAAGACTTCGCCCTCACCGCCAACTACAAGCTCGGCGACAGCCTCTTCTTCGAGGTCGCCGGAGATATCAACCAAAGCGACGTCAACGGCCAGACCGGTCTCGCCCGGCGCGGCGGACAGGACATCTACATCGACATCGACTCGACCCTCCCCGGCGGCGGCGGCGCGAATCCCTACTTCAAGCACGCCTACATGGAGTTCATGGAGTATCAAAATCTCCGCACCAACGACCTGAAAAACGTCCGCGCCCAAGCCGTCTACATCAAGGAAACCCGCATCGGCAAACTCCAGTTCAGCGGCATGGCCGGCCTCACCGAGCAACGCACGAAATCCCGCGCCCGCACCCTTCTCCTCCCGCTCACCAGCCGCACGCCCGACGCCCGCAGCTGGGTCGATAACCTCGAATACAGCGAATACGCCCTCTACACGCGCTTCTACCTCGACCAGCCCAACCGCGACTACTCGCCCTCGACCGCGCCCATGAAGCTCGTCAACCCCGTCACCGGCGCCGTCGAGACCGTCACGCCCGCCTGGATGTTCGACACCCGCCGCGAGGACAACAACCGCGACAGTCTCCGCCGCTACAAATTCATCCAGGCCGCCGGCAACCTCGACCTCTTCAAAAACCGCCTCGTGCTCATCGGCGCCTTCCGCCGCGACTTCGCCGAGGTCGGCGACAAGCGCGTCGTCGCCCCTGGCGACAACGCCCCCGGCTGGAACGGCACCTCCCTCGTCTTCCGCAAGAACGCCCCCAAGGACTACTTCAATCTCCAATACAACCCCAAGAACGCCGCCGGCGCCGTCACCGGCCCGCCCCAGCCCGCCGATGTCCGCCCCCGCGCCAAC
>JBDNFZ010000817.1:0-3676 GCA_041689555.1 Opitutaceae bacterium
AAAAACCAGGTCGACCTCTTCGACGGCATCGTCCAAGCACTGGCCGCTCAGCCTTGGCTACCGCCGAAACCCCCGCCCGTTTCCCAAGCCCAAGCACCGCCAAACTCACCTCAGGCTAAAGTTGCCGCCTGAGCAGTTACCAACTAGCATTCCTTATATGGAAGGAATAAGCCCATTCACTTAAGTAATCACAAAAAAATCACTCGCTCAAAACCCCTCGCATTGCGAAGGCCGGGCTAGAGTTGCTTCCGCAGCAAGATCGCCCCGGCGCCGTCGTGCCCGGTTACCCATGGCTGGCTAAACCGCTTGCCCTCCTCGCGAAACGGCCCGCCCGCGCGGCTGTCGAAAAACGCCTTGATGACGCTCTCGTTCTCTTCCGGGTCGATCGAGCAGGTCGAGTAGACCAACCGCCCGCCCGGCGCCACCAGGCGCGCCGCCGCGTGCAGCAACGCGAGCTGTTGCCGCCCGTGCTTGTGGAAATCGCCTTCCTGAAGCCGCCATTTCACATCCGCGCGGTGGCGCATCACCCCGGAGTTCGTGCAGGGCACGTCGAGCAAGACCGCGTCGTAGCTCGTCGGCAGCTTGCAGAGATCGAGCTGGGCAAAGCCGTCCTTGGCCACGTCGGCCTGCACCAAAGCGACTTCCACGCCGTTTACGCGGCCGAGATTCTCCTTGAGCCGGTCGATCCGCTCGCCCGGCAGGTCCATCGCCACGATCCGGCCCGCTCCGGCGGCCGGGACCGGCGCGCCCGCCGCCATCATGTCCGCGATCAGCAGGCTCTTGCCGCCCGGCGCCGCGCAAACGTCGAGCACCGTTTCGCCGGGCTGGGGCGCGAGCAGGTCCACCGCCAACCGCGTGCCCGGGTCCTGAAGATAAAGTTTTCCCTGCCTGAGCAACGGCTCGACCTCGTTCCATTTGCCCGAGGGCACCTCGAAAAATCCCCACCAGGCCGTCGCCTTGAGCCACTCCGGGGCCGGTGTCGCCCGGTCGCGCCAGCGCGCATAGACCGGTGCCGGCGATTGGTTCCACTTAAGCAGCGCGAGCGTGTTCTCCGGGCCGTAATTCTTCAGCCAGCGCACCACGAGCCATACGGGATGCGAGTAATAGCCCGCCAAGCTTTCGGACGACGCCAAGCGGTCGGGCGCAACTTGGTCGTGGAGCGCCAGCGCGAGTTTCCGCACCACCGCGTTCACCAGCCGCGCCTCCGCCGGACTCGCCAAGACCTTGGCCTGCTCCACCGCGTGGTGGACAATCTTGGCCACAAGACCCTCGTCCGCGTGACCGGTCTCGGCCTCGATGAGCTCGAAACCCGCGAGATAGAGCACGGCCCGCGTCGCAAAGCGCGGCGGGTGGGCGATCAACTTGGCCAGATGGCCTTCCAGCCGGCTCGCATGGCGCACGACCCCGAAAACCAAGTGCTGGCACCGCGCCCGCTCCGCGCCCGAAAGCTTGCCTCCAAGCGTGTCGAACAGGGCGTCGATCCGCTCGCGCCTTTCCAGCCAGCGCGCCACCAATTGCGCCGCCACCGGCCAGGCCCCAGGACGGGAAATGTCGGTTTTTTTGCTCATACACACATGGTTTCGAGACTCGGATTGACAGCGTTAGTCATTATCCGCTCAACTCTCCCGTTCAGGCCCTTACTCACGCAACCATGAATTCCGCCGAAGTCTCCGCGCTCATCGCCAAAAACCCGACGCTCAAGGCGTCCAAAGCCAAATTGGAGGCCATGGAAGCGGATGCTTATGTCGTTCACCGCAGCTGGGGTTTCGGCCAAATCAAGCGCTACGACGAGGGCTCCCAGAAGCTGATCATCAATTTCAAGGACAAGAAGGGCCACTCCATGGACCCGGCGTTCTGCATCACCACCATGGAGGTGCTCCCCGCCAAACATCTGCTTGTCCGCAAGGAGACCGATACGAAGAAAATCAACGAGTTGATCGCGGATAATCCCGCCCAGCTCCTCGTCGAAACGCTCCAAGGCTATCCCAACAACGCCGCCACCGCCATCGAGATCGAGATCGTCCTCACCCAAGTCCTCGGCGAGGAGAAATTCAAGAAATGGTGGTCCGCCGCCAAGAAACTCATCGCGAAGGACGCCCGCATCTCCATCCCCGCCAAGAAGACCGAGTGCTACGTCATCCGCAAGACCCCGGTTTCCGCCGAGGATGAGCTCGTCGAGCAATTCACCGGCACCCGCTCCGCCCGCCGCCGCATCCTCCTCGCCGAGGAACTCGTCGACGGCTCCGACAAGGCCACGTCACAAAAGGACCTCGTTTCCGTCCTCGCCGGGCTCGCCGAGTCCGTCAAAGACAGCAATCAGCTCGACGCCGCCGAGCGCCTCTACGGTGCCGTCGTCCGCGACGACCTCGCCAAGCTCGTCAATTCCGACACCGCCTACGAGCCCAGCCAAGCGAGCCTCATTACCAACCCCCGCGACCTGCCCGAGATCGCGGAAAAGATCCCGGTTCATTTCCAACGCCGTTTCCTCGATCTCGTCCAAGCCACCCACCCGATCGAGACCCGCGACATCGTCTTCGGTCTTCTCAAGGTCTCCCAGGGCAAGTTCACCACCGAGTGCATCAACTTTCTCGTTGAACAGGGTTTCTCCGACGACCTCGCCGCCACCCTCACCCGTTGGCAGACCGAGCAAAATCTCCGCGCCCCCGTCCTCCTCTGGATCGTCAAGAACCGCCACTCGAAGAAATTCGCCAAGCTGCTCAACGATCTCATCACCCCCCGGCTCCTCAGCTCCGTCTTCTTCGCCATCGACTACGAGGCGCTCCAAGCCGCCAGCGCCCGCCGGATTCCGCTCGCCGATATTCTCTCCGAGGACACCGACCTGATCGCCGACCTTCTTTCCACCGCCGACCCCGAGACCGCCCGCGATCTCGCGAATACGCTGATGCTGAACCAAGGCTTCGAGGAACTCACCAAGAAGTCCCTGCTCGCCCGCTTCATCAAAATCTTCCCCAAGATCCAGTCCCTCGTCGCCGCCGATGCCGAGAGCAAGGAGGAGCAGCTCCTCGTCTCCCGGTCCAGCTACGAACGCAAACGCGAGGAATACGAGACCATCGTCTCGAAGAAGATTCCCGAGAACTCCAAGGCCATCGCCACCGCCCGCGAGCACGGGGACCTTAAGGAAAATTCCGAATACAAGATGGCCAAGCAGGACCAACAGGTCCTCATGGGCCAAAAGACCCTCCTCGAAAAAGACCTCGGCCGCGCCCGCATTACCGATTTCAAGGAAGCTTCCACCGGGCAGGTCAGCGTCGGCAGCATCGTCACCGTCAAGTCCGGCGGCGCTAAAACCACCTACACCCTCCTCGGCGTCTGGGACGGCGACCCCGACAAGCACATCCTCTCCTACAAGACCCCCATGGGCGCCGCTCTCCTCGGCAAAAAGTCCGGCGACAGCGTCAAGGTGAAGACCGGCAATTCCGATGACACCTACGAGATCGTGAGCATCGCGCGTTACGTCGACACCCTGTAATCCCGGATCCTCTCATTCCCCAGCCCGACCGCCTCACCGCTGTCGGGCTTTTTTTATGCCGCACCGAGTCATGATTAAATCCGGTTCCGGACTTTTTAAGTTCCAAATTTAACCCCCTTCGCCCGCCAACCCGGGTTTTAAAGGCGCCATCATCGTCGAAAGACCCGACCGCAAAAAAGCGCTCCC
>JBDNFZ010000818.1:0-4191 GCA_041689555.1 Opitutaceae bacterium
GACCACCGCGCTCGCCGTCGCGCCGCGGCTGGTGGCGGCGACGCCCGCACCCGAGTTTCGCAGTCGTTGGGACCTGACGCCGGACCGGCCTTGGGCGGGCCCGGAGTTCTGGACCAATCCGCTGCAGGACTGGCGCGTGGCCGGTGGCCGACTCGAATGCATCAACGCCGCACCGGCGCGCAACCTCCAGGTGCTCACCCGTGAACTGGCGGCGACCGGCGGCGGTTTTTCGCTGCGGCTCACGGTGGGCCGGGCGGCGGGCGGCCCGATCGGCGCAAGCAAGGCGGCGGTGGGTTTTAGCGTCGGGGGGCAAGGACCGCTACGGGACTACCGCAACAGCCTGATTTTCGGCACCGGCCTCAATGCCGGATTGCGGGCGACCGGCGAACTCTTCATCGGCGATGACGGCGGCGCGGTGCGGGGAGCACTCGCCCTCGGCGACGCGGTCGGTGTGACGTTGCAACTCGACGCCGAACCGACGGGCGCGACCTATCGGCTGAAACTGTCGGCGCGAGCCGTCGAAGACGGACGGCTCATCGGGGAGGTTGAGCGCGCCGACGTGCCGGCAGAGAGATTGGTCGGCAACCTCGCGTTGGCGGCGAATTTCGGCTCGGCCCTCGCGGTCGGCGGCGGCGCGGCGGCCAAGAAGGCGCCGGGCGTCGCCGTGGATCGCTGGTGGTTTTCCGACTGGCGGATTACCGGCGAGAAGATCGCGACCAACGACAACCGGGCCTTCGGTCCGTTTTGGTTCAATCTCTACACGCTCCACGAGCGGACGTTGAAGATGACCGTGCAGCTCCCGCCGCTGGGGGCCGCCGATGATCGCACCGTGCGCCTTCAGGTGAAACAATCCGGAACGTGGACGACGATCACCAGCGCGACCATGGACCCGGCGGCGCGGACGGCCTTGTTGCGCGTGGAGCGATGGGACGACCGCGCGGATACGCCCTACCGGCTGGCCATCGCGCTGCGGCGCACCGATGGAAGCGCGACGGAGCAGTTCCTCGAAGGCGTGGTGCGGCGCGATCCGGTGGACCGCGCCCAGCTCACCGTCGCGGACCTTTCCTGCAACGCGCACTTTGCGTTTCCCAACACGGCCGCCGCCGCCGCCCTGGCGAAATTGAATCCCGACCTCGTGGCGTTCACCGGCGACCAATACTACGAGTCGACCGGCGGCTACGGGGTGAACCGCAGCGGCGGCGACGCCTCGGCGCTCGATGTGCTGCGCAAGTGGGCGATGCACGGCTGGACTTGGCGCGAGATCCTGAAGGACAGGCCGAGTATTTCGCTGCCCGACGATCACGACGTGTATCACGGCAACCTCTGGGGCGAAGGCGGAGCGGCTGCGCCCGGGCAGGATGGCATCGCCGAGTCGAAAGGCGGCTACAAGATGACCGCCGACTTCGTGAACACCGTTCACCGCATCCAGACCGCGCATCATCCGGACTCGTTGGCCAAACCCGGGAAGCAAGGCATCACCGGCTATTATGGTGCGCTGGTTTATGGCGGGATGAGCTTCGCCCTGCTGGCGGACCGCCAATATAAATCGGCACCCGACGGAAAGGTCCCGCCGACGACCAGCGGTCGGGCGGATCACGTCATCGACCCGAATTTCGACCCGAAGTCGGCCGATCTCGCGGAACTCGAACTTCTCGGCGCGCCGCAGATGGAGTTTTTGCGCGGATGGGTGAAAGATTGGCGCGGGGCCGAAATGAAGGCGGTTATCTCGCAGACGATTTTTACGGCGATGGCGACCCACCACGGTCCGAGGAACGATTACCTCGTGGCCGACTACGATTCGAATGCGTGGCCCCAGACGGCGCGCAACGCGGCGGTGCGGGAGTTGCGCCGGGCCTTTGCCTTTCACCTCGCGGGCGACCAGCACCTGCCGGCGGTGGTCCACTACGGCGTGGACGCGCACCGCGACGCCGGGGTAGCGTTTGCCGCGCCGGCGGTAAACAACCTCTACTCTCGGCGCTTCCGGCCCGACGGCGTTGATCGCACGAGCGGCGACTACCGCGATAGCTTTGGTCACCCGTTAACCGTGCTCGCCTGCGCGAATCCGCAGGAGAAGTTCCGGCCCGGCGTGCTGGCGGCCGAGGTGGACAAGGCGGCGGGGTATGGCTTGGTGCGCTTCGACAAGGCGGCCCGGACGATCTCCGTGGAGTGTTGGTCGCTGTTGGCCGATCCGTTGGAGGCAGGTTCGCAGTTTCCCGGATGGCCGGTGGTAGTGACGCAGCTCGATAACTACGGCCGGGCGGCGGTCGCGCACCTGCCCGAGGTGACGGTGCGTGGGGCGACCCGACCGGTGTTGGAGGTGATCGAGGAAGCGACGGGCGAGACGATTTATATGCTCAGGATGCGGGGCGTGAGTTGGCGTCCGCACGTATTCGCGGAAGGCAAGTATACGCTGCGACTGTCGGAGCCGGAAACGGGAAAGAGCCGGGAGCTAAAGGGTGTCGTGGCGAGCTCTGCGAATTCGGAAAAATTGGAGATATCGGTGTAGTTTGCGGCGCGCTCCGATTTTGGCTCGGCGGCAAAATCTCCCTCGGCGCGAGCGGTTGGCACAGGGCGGACTAAAGTCGGATGTAAGCGCCAAGCTCGGACTCGAGGAGGGTGATGAGTGCGGGGCCGCTGCACAGGTAGTCGTCGGGTATGCGGAGCACGACGAGGGGTTTTTCTCCGAGCTCGTCGGAAAACTTTTTCCCCACGCGGGCGGCCTTTTTCCTTCCATGCAGAAAATCAGATCGGCCCGGTCCACGTGTCCGGCGGTGAGTTTGCTGCGGGCGGGGTTCTCGGTGCCGGCGGAGCGCGCCTCGTAGCGCGCATGATCGCGGAAAAGCGCCTCGGCGGTGGGGCTGCGCCATTGGTTCCGCGAGCAGAGGAAGAGGAGCTTGGTTTTCAGCGAGGCCGAGCCAAAAGGGTCCGCCTATACCGATCTGATGGAGGAAAGTATAAGGCCGAATACCTGCCGAACGGTGCTGATCCGGAGTCGCTAAAACCGGGGTGATCCGGTGATTTTTTCCCGAAACTTTCCCGCCATGCCAGAAGTCTTCGCAGTCCTCGTGGGGTTCGCCGTCGCCGTCTTTATCTTCGTGATGATGTGGATCCAGTCGCGTGATCCGGCGCTCTACAAGCCAACGGAGGAGCTGCTGCGTATGCAGCACCAGATTGTTTGGATCGATGACCGAATCGCGATGGCGAGCCGCGAGAAGTGGGACGCCGGTTTGCAAGGTAACCTCAAGACACAGCGCGAAGAAATCGCGCTGGAGATTCTCAAAGTCCAAGCGGTGCTCGCCAAGAGCACGTCTGTGCCGGCGCTCGAAGTGGCGCGCCGAACCTCAAGCCTACCCGAAAATCAACGCGCCGTAGACCGGCGCGCTTGCGCCCGCCCGTAACGCGACCGGAGCGCGCGCAAGCGCGCTGGCCTACCCGGAACGTATCTTGGGCTTTTTGGAAAGGCTCTAGGCGGATCGCGCTGCAAATTCCCGCGCAGGGAAAGCTCAGATCAGCCCCAGCTTCATTTTGCCCTCTTCGCTGATCATCGACTGATTCCAGGAGGTTTCCCTGGTCCGTCGTTCGTTGGCCAAGGCGAGCGCGCTGAGGCAGAGTCCCACGAGGGAGGGATTGAAGCGCCGGGACGTTTTCGAAGCGGGCGGGCCAGAAAGCGGAACATGGCCCGGCGCACCGGGCGATCCAGCCGTGCCGGCGTAGACGGTGTCGTGATACCGCATTTTCGCGCGCACGGCCGCCGGCACCACGTGTCCGGTTTTTACCAAAAAACGCAGCTCTGCGGGCGCACGCCCCGGGCGAAAACCAAACCGTGTCGCTTCACGAACGCGCCGAGCCCCATGTCGCCAACCGCAACAACGCCGTTGCCGACGCCGTGCCTGGGAATCGTGGCGATGCGGTGTTTTTTCGCCTGCCGGATCCCATGGAGAACCGGGGCCGGTCCGCTATCGGAGAAACCGTCGGGATCGCGGTCTCCCCGGCGTGAAACGACGGGCTGCGGGTAGGTTCAAGCCCATCACTTTGGCAGCGCCCAGACCGGGACGGTCTGCGGGTCGAACTTCATGATCAGCGGCAGCAGCGTCTGGGAGAATACCGCGATCACGACGACGCCGATGAGATTGAGCACGAGTCCCACCTTCGCCATCTCGGCGATCCGCACGCGCCGGCTGGAAAACACAA
>JBDNFZ010000819.1:0-2267 GCA_041689555.1 Opitutaceae bacterium
CAGGAGGAAATCGTTGTTCAACGGATCGAGCCCCGAGCTCGCGGGATTTTCGCCGCTGAAGGGCGGCCGCAGGTCTTTAAGCTCTTCGCGCCGAAACTCGCCGCCGACCGCCACATTGACATCGCCGCTCCAGAGCGAAAATACCGGCCCGGTCGCGCGCACGTCGCCGCTCGCGAGCGAACTCTCCGCGCTGCGGGCGAAGGTGCGGACAAACGTGGACATGACCGCCTCGGGATTCTTGTAGGGGCGGTCGGCCACGACTGCCCCGCCTTCCACCTTGAAGGTGGAGCCGAAGGGGTTGTAAGCAGTCGCGTCGGTGCGTTGCAGGGCCTGTTGAAAAAGGCTCTCGCGCACGTCGTTGTTGGCGTCGTCGGCACCGCGCACGCGGTTGAAGAACCCGGCCGTCTCCCAAGTCCAGCCGGCGCCAAACCGGCCCTTGAACCCGCCCGTGAGCCGCACCATGTCGGCGTTGGTGACGATTTCCTCGGGCGGAAGATCGAGGATCGTGAGCGACACGAGACTGACGGTGCGCGGTGCGCCGGTGAGCCGAGGCGTGCCGTCGGCGTTGGGCGCGCCGGCCGCGTCGTAGAAACGCGAGCCGAAGGGGTTGAAGGGATTGCCGGTCGAGAGCACCGCGAGCCGGTCGGTCGTGGGCGCGTTGAGCGCCAGCGGCTGGCGCACCATGGTCGACTTCGACTTGTAGTAAGAAAGGTCCCCGAAAGCGGTGATCCGCTCGGAGAGGTCATACTCGACCGAGGCGAACGAGTTCAGCCGCCGGGCGCGCGGCGAGGACATGCCGTAGCGGTTCAGATCGAGAAAGAACTCCGGGTTGGCCGGCCGCGTCGGTGCGACGGTCGTCAGCGTCGGCACGCCGTTGACCGGACGGAAGAAGTTGTTCGCGGTGGCCGCTCCCACAAGGAAAGTCGGAAACAAGCCGCGGTTCGTGCGCGCGTCGAAAGAACCGCCGAGCGCGTTGAATCCCGGCGGCGCGACCGCCGTCAAGTTGGAGGTCGCGGTGTAGGCGCGGTCGCGCAGGTAAATCGCCTCGCGATAAAGGAACTCGACGGTGCCGAAGATCCGGCCGCGTCCGCCGGCGAACGGCGTGCCGTAGCTGAGCGTGCCCTGCGTATACGAGCCGCCTTTGCCCTCGGGCTCGCCGTAACGAAGCGTCAACTCGGTGCCGCGCACATCGCGACGCATGACGTAGTTCACCACGCCGCCCACGGCATCGGAGCCGTAGATCGCCGAGGCGCCGTCACGCAGCACCTCGACCCGGTCGATGCCCTGCGTCGGGAGCTGGTTCACGTTCACCGCCTGCGAAAGGCCGCCGGTCATGGGGTTCACCGCCATACGGCGACCGTTGATCAAGATCAGCGTGCCGGTCGCGCCGAGATTGCGGAAATTGATATTGGCGTTATCGCCGCGCGCGCCCGCCGAGCCCGTGCGGGTCTCGTTCTCGGGCAGGTTGGTCACCTGCGGCAGCGAGGTGAGCAGGTCCACCGGCGTAAAGGCCCCGCGCGCGGTGATCGCGTCTTGGTTGAGCACCGTCACCGGCACGACTTTCTCCAAATCAAGCCGGCGGATGTTCGAGCCCGTGACGACGAAGCTCTGCAGCGCCACCACCTCCTCGTTCGCCCGGACTTTCGGGGCGGCGGTATCGGCCGCATGGAGCGACGCGGCGGACGACGCCAGCGCCAGCATCAGTGATCCGAAAACTTTCCAACGGGATGAAAACAAATTACGATTCATCCTCCGATCCTAGCCGATCATTGTGACAACCCGATGACCGGAGCGTCACAGTCCCGTGAAACCGTCGCCGATGATCGCCCGGCCGTTCACCGCCGGAGCACTGCCGCAGGCAGCTCCGGAATCCGCGCCACCACGACCTCGCCCGTCGTCCGCGTGATCCCGTAGATCACCCGGCCTTCGCCGCGATCCCAAGCCCAGCCCTGGCCTTCAAACGGCACGGCGATCACCGTGAGCAACTCAAGGGTCGATCCCATTTTCGGCAGCCGCAGCGCATAAAGTTCTTTGGCGTCGTGGCCCGTCACATAAAGCACCCCATCGTCACCCCAGTCTCCTCCGGAAGAACTGCTCTTACCAAAGGCGGCCAATAACTCCGGCGGGAAAATCCACGACTCCAGCGGCTCCCATTGGTCGTTGAACTTGCCGAAATAAGTCCAGCGGTTGTCGAGGCCCGGCGTGGTGCCGCGGTCGGAGTAATTCGCAAAACACGCCCACCAAAAACCATCGCGACGCACCGCCCA
>JBDNFZ010000820.1:0-1391 GCA_041689555.1 Opitutaceae bacterium
CGGGGTCTTGACGGAGGACGGGCGCGACGTGGCCAACGACCGGACGGTGGCGATTCTGACGAAGATGGCGGTGCTTCACGCGCGGGCGGGCGTCGATCTGGTCGCGCCGAGCGACATGATGGACGGGCGCGTGGGCGCGATCCGCCGGGGGCTGGACGCGGCGGGTTTTTCGGAAACGGGCATCATGGCGTATTCGGTGAAGTTCGCCTCGGCCTACTACGGGCCGTTTCGCGACGCGGTGGGGAGCGCGCGGGGGGCAGGCGCAAAGCCGCTCGACAAGGCGACGTATCAGTTGAACCCGGCGAACCGGCGCGAGGCGTTGGTCGAGCTCGGGCTCGATGAGGCGGAGGGCGCGGATATCGTGATGGTGAAGCCGGCGGGGCTCTATCTCGACATCATCCGCGAGGTGCGCGAGGCGACGAGGAAGCCGGTCGCGGCGTTCCAGGTTTCCGGCGAATACGCGCAGATCCTCGCGGCGGCACAGTTGGGCTGGCTCGATCTCGCGCGTTGCCGGCATGAGTCGTTGTTGGCGATCAAGCGCGCCGGGGCGGATATGATCCTGACGTATTTTGCGAAAGACATGGCGCTGGCCTTGCGGTGAAATTCGGTTCTAACGTTCCGGCATGAGCACCACTTCACCCCTTCCGGGACGCAGCTTAGCGCAATGGATCGTCACCGTGGTCTTCAGCCTGCTGAGCGCGGCGTTTCTCTTTCGCACCGTGCAGTTCGGCTACAAGTGGCTGACCAAGGCGGTCGAGGGAGACACAAACTTCAAGGCGATGACGATCTGGGCGCTGATCTATGTCGTCGTCTGCGCCGGAATCGCGGCGGTTGCGTATTTCATGCCGCGCGAGAAGGACGAAGAAACACCCGCCGAGCCGGCTCAAAACGCCGACCGCGGGACCTGAAGGGAATCGCCCGGGACGAGCCGCGGGTCTTGCGCGGGGCTTTGCAGAGCGAGACGGGCGTTGAGTTCGTAGGCGCGCTGGTCGCGGACGAGGGTGACTTTGCCTTCCTTGGCGTAGAGGTAAAAACCGCCGGCGGCCTGGACCGCCTTGGTGAGGGTGAGGTCGGGGGTCCAGACGATGCGGCCGGGCTTGGCGACCTCGCCGCCCACGTAGACGAAGCGCTCGGTCACGGTGACGGCGACATCGACGGCGGTGTAGATTTTCTTCGCGATGTAAGATTCGCGGATGCGCGTGGAGAGATCGGCGGTGCTGATCCCGGCGGCGGGGTGGGGCCCGATAAAGGGCAGGGTGATCAGGCCCTGATCGTCGATTTGGACCGAGTTGGTGGACGGGTCGGGGACACCCTGCAGCGCGATCGTGAGGCTGTCGCCGGGGCGGAGCTGGGCGGTCGTCGCGGCGGTGGGGATCACGGGGTTGGTGCCC
>JBDNFZ010000821.1:0-5692 GCA_041689555.1 Opitutaceae bacterium
GACACTGCGCACGGCCACGCCAAAGACCCGGGCCACCACGGCCACGGCGTCGCCGCGCTGGACTGCTTCCACCACCGCCCGGCGTTTTTCATACCTGCGCTGCTCCTGTCCGTTGGATTTCTTATTTTTTGATCTCGGTCGATTCATAGACGGCGAAATTACTGATAAATTCAATTAATGCACGAACTTTTGCAACGATTAATAGCACCACCAACCCGACCACGCTTCGTGTTCGTCGTAACAATCGACCACGATCTCCATGGTGATGCGTTCTTCCCTATCGTCGTCTCGCTTCGGTATGGGCATGGCGGTTATGGTGGGTCTATTCCGTGCGCCCGGACTCAGCTGGTTTGTCTCCGAACCATGGTGCCGCGTCGCTCTGCGGCATCTCGACTGCATACCCAAGCTCCTTGTATCCGACAAGTCGTCGTCGAAACATCGCACTCGTGATCGCGTGGTTGTGGTCAAGATAGTCGAAGATCAGCGCAGCGCCTTTGGCTTCGTGCCGTCGATGAAGTCGGCCGGCGTATTGCACCAGCCGCCCTTTGAACGAAAGCGGCATCGCCAACACCAAAGTATCCAATCGCGGAAGGTCGAATCCCTCCCCGATCAGCGAAGCCGTGGCAAACAACACGAACGGTTTCTGCCCATTGTAGTGCTCACCGATCTGCCGAAGCACTTCGTTCCGGGCCTTCTTTCCCATCTGGCCGTCCAGTCGATGACACGCCACTCCGGTGGCCTGCGCGATGAACGCCGCTTGCAGCCGCTCCAAGTAGACCTTGCGGTCCGCCAGCACGAGCGGGGAACGTCCCGACGCCGCGCACGTCAACAGATCGGCGACGATCACCTTGATCCGGGTTTCGTCCTGCACTAGGGCCTCCCATAGGAGATGGATGGGCGGCTGCGGCCCGGCATCGGCAGGGAGTGCCACGGTAGTGTGGCGAACTTTGACCGTCCGCACTTCATCGTTCGGTGCATCGACCAGCGTTTGCCGGATCGGTCCGCATTGGGCGAAGAGCAATTTCTCCAACCGATCCTTACGTTTCGGGGTGGCCGTGAGTCCGTAAATCCGCCGACTGGGGCACGTCTTTAAAACCATTTCGAACGAGGTGGCGGGAACATGATGGCACTCATCAACGATGACCACCCCGTAGCCGGCCAACGCTGCCGCCAGATTCTCGACGCGAATCAGCGACGGCAGCATGGCAATGTCGAGTCGTCCGGTGAGCCGCGGGGAAGGCCCGCGCCAGAGGCCGATCTCCTTTCGCTTTAATCCGAGGAATCGCATGGCTGTTTCTCTCCACTGGTCTACCAGCACCGCTCGGTGAACCAGCACGAGCGCGGAGGTGCGGGCTCGTGCGATCAACGCGCAGCCCATCACCGTCTTTCCTGCACCCGGCGGCGCGCACAGCACTCCGTTGTCTTGCGCGAGCATTTTGCGCACCGCCTTCTCCTGTCCGTCCCTCAACTCGCCCTCGAATTTCCACGGCACACGCGTTCCGGCCTCCCGCACATCCTGCACGACGACCGTGGCACCAGCCGTCTCCAATAATGAAAGACTCTGGTCCAACACCCCGCGCGGCAGGACGAGCCGGTCGGCGTGCCATTCGCCGGTGAAGAGATATCGTGGCGTATCAAACGTAGCGAACCGCAGTCGTAGTTTCTCGTGAAAGACCGGGTTGGGAAACGTCGCGAGCCTCCGTAGCGCTGCCAGCACCGGAATCGGCAGTGAGCGGGGCACATGAACTTGCGCGTCGAGCCGCACCGTCACTTCGCCAGAGATCATTCCACTGCGAATTCGAGGATGAGACAGATCCAGCACCATCGCGTCGTTTTGCAGAGCGAAGTCGTGCTGCTGCGAGGATACATCACCGGCCTCGCCCGGCGGTGCGAGCGGTCTGACGGGCGCAATTCTGGCAAGCGTTCGGTCCAAGCTTTCACGATTGAGTCGGCGGAGTCCTGCCAGATACGACCATTGGTCTTCGAAGGCCACCATTCGCTCGTCCACGAAGAGCGTATTGCCCTTTTGCCGCGGAGCCTTTGCCAGCGGTAACGCGATTAGATTTCCGAATCCGCCAACCGGCAGGCTGTCTTGATTGGGAAACAGTCGATCATACGCGCCGAGTCCCAAGACCGGACGTAGTGCCGAGGCTTTCGCCACCAAAATCGTCCCTAACCTTCGCGCCGTCACGGCGGGCACGGGCTCAGCGAAGAAAATCCAGCCGTGCGCTCCGTTGCCCGAACGGGACCGCTCGATCGCCACCGCGAGTCCGACCCGCTCGGCCGCATCGCGATAAGCCAACACATCATCTCTCCAACCTTCGCCGTCGAAGTCAGCCGCGAGAAATCTACAGGTATCGTCGGCGCCGATCGCATACACGCCGAGCGTTTGTTCACCTCGCAAGTGCGATTCTGCGGCGCGCTCGTCGAGCTGCGGGAAGCGCTGGTGGCAGCACTCCGAACACTTCACCTTTGGTTTCCGGCAGATCCCGCTTTGCCGATTCGCGAAGCTGTCATTGTTGCACGCCGGCGCATAGCCGCTCTTTCCCGCTTTGTTATTCTCCCATCGCTTCGGATAGACCGAGCGCCTGGTGCCAAACAGATCGAGAAACAGGGCGACCTTTTCTGCCGGTGTGCGGGGGATTTGAACCGCAGATACAGGTGTCGTGCCGAGGTTGAGTTGTCCGTCGGCCGCCAAGTTCGTGAGTTCGTCCTCGGTGTTCACGACCTCGGTGGTGAGCGCCGCCAGTTTTTGGCGGAGTTCGGCCAAGCGTTGTTGCCGCTGCGACGGGTCCATTATCCGCGGCTTTTCCGACGATGCGTCGAGGGCGGTTCCGGCACCAAGCGAGCCGGCTCATCCAGAATGTCGAGAATCGCGCGGGCGCAGAAAACGCGGTCCCGCTTGCCGTCACCGACCTTGGCCAATACGCCGCCGGCCTCCAATGCGACGATGGCGCGCATCACGGTATTGTAGGCAATGCCGAGCCGACGCTCCGTCTCGCGCGGGGTCAGGAAGGGATTCGCGCCGATGAGGTCGATGAGTTGCAAAGGGACTTTCGATCCGCCGCCGGCGAAGTCGTTGCGCCAAGCGGCAAGTTGCTGGTTGATCCTTTCCGCGCGGCTCAGGGCGTCTTCCGATTGCCGGGCGACTCCGTTAAGAAAATATTCGATCCACCCGGCCCAATCTCCGCGCTCCGTGATCCCTCGTAGACCGTCGTAATAGTCATTCCTCGTCGCCTCGAAAAATGCCGATAAATAGAGCAGCGGTTCGGGCAGCACACCACGCGCGCAGAGGGCAAGGGTGATGAGCAGTCGTCCGACGCGTCCATTGCCATCGACGAACGGGTGGATGGCCTCGAACTGGTAGTGCATCAAGGCGGCATGCACGAGTGGCGGAATGGTTTCGTCGTGCAAAAAATCTTCCCAGCGGCCGAGGTGTTCCAAAAGATCGTCCGGCGGCGGCGGCACATAGGACGCATCCATGAGCGTGCAACCAGGTCGGCCGATCCAATTCTGGGTTCGGCGAAATTCGCCGGGCGTCGCGTGGTCCCCTCGGACTCCAGTCATCAGCTTCTCGTGAAGCTCGCGGACAAGGCGGAGCGAAAGCGGGAGTTTCTTCAGCCGTGTCATGCCGTGCTCCAAAGCCGCGACGTAATTGCCCACTTCGCGCAAGTCTTCCGGACTGCGCTCGGGAGTCGCACCGGCCTCCGCGGCGAGCAATTCACCCAGCGTGGCTTGCGTGCCCTCAATACGGCTCGAATAAACCGCTTCGCGACGGACAAACGGCCGGATCAGCACGTGGGGATTGGGGAGTCGCCGTCCTTCGCCGGCGAGGCGCCCCAGGAGGCGATCCGCCTGCGAAAGGACGCGAACCAACTGCGGCGTCCACGCAATCACCGGCGGCAATGGAGAAGGCTGGAAGGCGCGGTAGCCGGCCAGGGTTTTGATCCAGCGTCCAGCCGGCGAGGGCGCAGTGCTAGTTTTCATGCATGGAAACAAGCAGACAGCTTATTTCCATCAATACTAAACGATGGAAACAAGGAGCAGCCTTGTTTCCGCCGAAACGTGGCGGGCATGGGTGGCGATTTCCGTTATTTACTGCAACATTCCAGCCTCGAACCGGCCGTCACCGCCTCGCAAAAATCCGGCTGCGGTTCCGCGGTCGTAACCACCGTTTGATTCGCTTCAAAAGTTCGTGGTTTCATCCACGGCGGTTGAAGCGAATGAAGCGAATTGGTGAAGGAAAAAAACGTTACCGGCTCGTCAGGGCGGCGCCATACTTTGACTCAACTTCCAATTCCCCTGCGCGCCTCCCACTGAAAACGAGGAATTCGCTTCAAAAGTTTTCGATTTCGTCCATGTCGGGCAGCCAGTGGACCTCGCTGGATGCAAACTCCGCTGAAGCGAATCTGGAACGAGCGAGTGGACGGGTGGTTTTGAATGCACTCCGAGGTTCGGAGAAAGATGAAATTTTCTGCTCATCTTTGAATCAGCCGAATCGAAAATGCCGTGCTTGCGCCACCCCATAGTGCCAGTCGGCGATCGTTTCCGCTGTTTCGGCGGCTACCGCAACCCCGGTGAGCTGCGCCAACGGCACTCTGAGCTTCCGTCCCCGCCACTCTATCTTCACAGGCCAGCCGCGCCGCACCCGGATGCACTCGGCCTGGAATGGACCCGACAGCTTGCCCTCGAGATGGCACCACCACCCCGGCCTCACTTCATGTTCGTTGTAACAGTCGGCCACGATCTTTATCGCGAGACGCTCTTCGCGTTCCTCGTCGATTTCGGGTGCAGGCACGGGAGGTCTAGTCGGCGCCGGGCGGTCGGTGCAGGGCCAGCGAGGATACAATCCGGCGAGCGCGCCTCATTGGGATCTTCCGACCTGGTCGAGAAAGCCCCGTAAAAACTCCAGGTAACCCCGCGAACCGGGTTCGCCCATGGTGCGAACGGAGCAGGAATCCTTGATCGCCTCGAGCGCGGCGATCCAATCCGCCGTCGGCAACGGGTCGCGTTTGACCGAACCGTCGGGCTGGTCCCGTTCCTCGACAATGGTGGCTCGCACCGCCGCCAATTGCCGCTGCGCTTCGTCGATAAATTGGTCTTTACCTGCAGAGGCGGTGGCAGCGGATTTCGGGGCTTTGCCTTTCGCCTCGCCGATTGCGCGGACCAGAAACGAGCGAATATTGGAATCTGTTAACAGCAGTCCGCGGGCGGTGGCGAGGCGGTCCGCTCCGTGGAGCGCTCGTTCTATCTCAAGGAGTATTCCCGCATAACGCGGGTCACGCATCGTGTCTCGTCGGCTCGCGGTGCTCCCGAAAAAATCCGCCGGGAAAAAACGGCAACACTGCTTTTGGGCGGACGTCGCTTTCGATCTGCGGCAACTCGACGCGATAAAGTCATTTTCCGTGCTCTCTTTGATTCGTTCCAAAAGTTCTGGGTTTCATCCATGTCGGGCGGCAAGTTGTAAGGTGGGAGTTTGAATGAACCGGCAACAGCTTGGCAGTCGAAAAATCGGGCTGACTCGTATCTTGCGCCGCAAGGGAAGATCCGGACCTCGACGGGTTTGAAGCCGAATTTGGCGTCGTTAGAGGAATCGGTGCCAAGCGGCGCGGCGATCGCGTGCGGATGGGGCGTAACAGACGGAGCGTTGCGATTTCGCGGACCGGGCCTCATCACCGCTGGCGATGTCTGC
>JBDNFZ010000822.1:0-2327 GCA_041689555.1 Opitutaceae bacterium
CATGGCACGGCGACCTACTCATCTGCACGTCCTACCAAGACGCCGCGGGAAAAATCTATCGCCACGTCCCGCGCAACGAGGCCGTCCGCAGAACCCTGAAACCCGATTACACGCGCCACCCCGGCTGGACCGAGGATATTTCCAAACTCCGCCACTTCGCCGCGCTGCCCGTCAACGCCCAGCGCTACGTCGCCGCGATGATGAAAGCGACGCTCGACGTCGCCTACGCCGGCGAACCATGGCCCGCCGCCGAAAAGCTCCCCAACCTCCGCTACCTCGGCGTCGGCCCCGAACCTTCGCAGATCATCAAAGACGTCCCGGCCACGGCAGATCTCGTCAAACTCGTCTGATGGGATGACCGGGTAATCCACGGATGCTCGGCGCAAGCGCCCCACCGGCACCAAGCACGGCGCCGTCTCCGATAGATCCGTCGGGCTCATTTCCCGGGAAACTCCAGCCGATGTGTCTGCTGAATCTTTTCGCGCCACTCGTCGGCGAGCCGTGCAGCCGCGGCAAACTCCGGCCAGCGCTTCACCGCCGCCTGCACTTCCTCGAAGATCGTCGCCGCCCGGCCCCGCTTCATCAGCGCCACTTTTGCGCACGCCTCGAGGTCCTCTCTCGTAAAACCGTCCCGTTTTCCGTTCAGCGTCATCTGGTGCGAGGCCGTCCACGAACCGGCGGGATTGTAGCTGTAGGTCACGTCGAAGGCCGGCGCGAGCGACCACTCGCCCTGCTTGTTCATCAGAAAGGCGATGTTCTTCACGTGGTCGTCCTGATTCCGGGCGACGAGGTTGAAGGCCATCCGCCGGAACTGTTCTTCGACCGCCGCCATCGGCAGCTTCAGCCGGCGAATCGTCAGCAGCGCCTGCTCGTAGGCATAGGCTCCGGCCTGGTTGAAATCGAAATGCGCCAGCGCGCACAGCGACTGCATGTGGAGCTTCTCGCCGCCCGCCAGCCGGTCGAAGCGACGCGTCATGAAATGCCGCCGCCCGTTTTCCTCGAGCAACCGGCATTCGCTCATGGTGATGCCCGCCGCCTTCGCCATGAGATGATAGGCATACTCGATGGAGCCATAGCCCTTCGGGTCTTCCAGCTCCTTGTCCCTATTGCCCGCCACGCCGTCAAATTTCAGCAGCCAATAGTCGAAGCCGTCGCCCGCCGCGATCTGCCCGGAGCGCACCTCGTTTGTTTCGCGATTCCACGCGACCACCGCCTTGGCCCGCGCGCCGCCGGCGGAGGTGCCCACGCGCAGGATGTCCCGCAGCGCCCTCTCCTTTCCGGCTTCGTGGAAATGCCCCTGCAAATCGTGCCGATGCGTCAACACCTCGCCGGCCAACCGCACCAGTGCATCCACCTCGATCTTCGTCGCTTTGTGCGGCTTCGGCCCGATGCCCGGAGCGAACTCGAGCGCCCCCATGCCGCGCGTGCCCGTGTAGCACAGGCGCTCGACGGCTCCGAATCCGTCCGCCGTGCGGCCCTGCGTCGCCAGCCAGGCGTCGATCAAAGCGTTGCCAAATTTGTCCGGCAGCGAATCCGCCAGCAACCCCGGCAGACCGTGAAACGTGGTCCGCGGCAACGCCGGAAATTCATACACCCGCTCGCTCAACGGCATCACCACCGGCGAGAGCTCGATGCCGCTCGCGGCAAACCCCGCGTCGTATTGGAACGCCGCATGGTCGCGCCCTTCCGTCATCGCGACGGCCCCGATGGTTCGCCCCCACAGTTGAACTTTTGCGATCATGCCGACTCACCCCACGTCCATTTTTTCGGCTCCGCAGACACCGCTTTCCGGCCCGCCGCGCGCCGGCGTTTCCGGCCCTGCATCTTCAGTTGCTCCATGGGGCTCGTCACCGCCTCCGGGACGAGGTTCTCGAAACGCTCCAGCAAACCCAGCGTCCGGCAGACCCGCAGGAAACCCGAGAGCTGCGTCGCCACCTCGCCCGATTCCAGCCGCTCGATCGTCCGCTTGGACAAGCCCGCTTGCTCCGCCAGCGCCGCCTGAGTCAAATTGCGCGTCAGACGTGCGCCGGTCAGCCGTTCGCCCACTTCCTCCAGAATGCGTTCATCGGTTAGCTCAGAAGTAATTTTCATAACACGCCAGATCTGGCGACTTAATGCTATAAACCAATAATATTCGCCATAAATGACGACTTGGTCTTATCGCCACCAGTGACGACTAAATGCCTTAAACCCGAACGCCGAAGTTGGAGTGTAATTTTAGGCGAAAGCATGGGTGATAGCGACGGGGTCAGGCGGTGGGGGCGAGGTTTTGAGCGTCGCTGAGTCCAACTTCGGCGGAGTTGGACTTTGCCAAGTCAAGACCTCGG
>JBDNFZ010000823.1:0-3800 GCA_041689555.1 Opitutaceae bacterium
ATCGATGTCGAGGGAAGTGACGAGATTTTTCCCCTGTTTGGGGAGGCGGGACTCGATGGGTTTGGTGTTGCGGATGCGGTAGCCGAGGGGATCGACGCGGAAGATGGAGCCGCCGGCCTCGCCCTGAAGTTGCTCATCGAATTTGCGCTCCAGGCCGTCGCGACCGATGGAGCCGCGCATTTTGAAGGTGGTGAGGTCGGAGCCGGGGAAGTCGTCGACCTCGAGATTTTCGTCGATGCCGACGTAGCCAAGGGTGTGGGCGGCGGCCGAGCCGAAGGGGTATTCGCGGGTGTTGGTGGTGTAGAGCTGGAGCGGGGACTCGACGGGCAGGCGTTCGATAAGACGGGCGTAGTCGGCGGGGGCGAGGTCCTCGACGAGCGGGTAGTGGAGGAGCAGTTCGCGGGCGAAGTGCCGGTTGAGGCGGCCGGCATCGACGCGGAGATCGCGGCCGAGGATGGCGTTGACCTGTCCGAGGTAGGACTGGACGACGCTGACGCGGGCGAGGGTATGGAGCTGGTCGGCGGTGGGGAGTTCCTTGTCGCCGGTTTCGCGATAATTTTTGCGGATGCGGAGGAACTCGGTGCGGAACTTGGGCCGGAGTTCGGCGAGATCGAGGACGATGGCGAGGCGCGGGCGGTTGCCGACGAGCAGCTGGTTGTGGCGATCGTAGATGTTGCCGCGGGGGCCGGGGACGAGGATGCGGCGCTGGTTCTGGGTGCGCTCGCGGTCGTGATGGCGCTCGGACTTGAAGAGCTGTTGGAAGGCGAGACCGCCGAGGAGGACGAGGAGGAGGCCGGCGGTGATGAAATAGAAGAAGACGACGCGAGGATCGTAGCCCTTGTGGGATTCGAAGAGCCGGCCGGAGCGATCGGCGAGGTTGTTTTCGTCGGCGGCCATGGCGCGGCTAGGCGTAGCGCTTTTGCTCGTGATCGACGAGGGCGAGGGCGCGGGCCTGCACGGCGAGGAACCACGGGGCGATCAGGGCGAGCAGAACCTGCGAGCAGGCGAGGTCGGCGAAGAGCCGGGGCCAGAGACTGGCCGGGGCGGGGGAGCGGGCGACCTGCGTGAAGGAGAAAACGAGGAAGAGGCCGAGATTGGCGAAGAGCGCGATGATCACGCGGCTGAGGGTATCGTCGCGTGGGACGCGGTCGCGGAAGTTGAACACGACGGCGTGGACGAGCGCGAAGAGCAGGGCGTGGGTGCCGAAGGGAATGGGCGCGGTGGCGTCGAAGACAAGACCGCCGAGGAAGCTGGCGAGGAGGCCGGCGCGGAGGGAGAACGTGAGCGCGGGCAGGGTGACGGCGAGCGCGCCGACGAAGACGTAGAGCCGCCACGGGGCAAGCGCGTGGTTGAGTTGCGCGGTCAACGCCCAGAGGAGAAACGTCGAGAGAAAGATGAAGAGCAGGCGGAGCAAGTTGAGAGGAGTAAGAAGGGTAAGAGGAGTAAGGGCCGGTCAGTTGGGAGAGAGAGGGATCAGAACGGTGACTTCGATCAGAGCGGCGAGGCGGTCGTCGAGTTTGACCTCGCCGGATTTGAAGAGGCCGTCGTTGCTGGGCTCGACCTTGATGACGGAGCCGATGGTGAGGCCGGGCGGGAAGACGCCGCCGAGGCCGGAGGTCACGAGGCGTTTGGTGGAGTTGGCGCTGGCGAAAATGTCGAGGGGGACGAACTCTATAATGCCGCCGGCGGAGCCGAAGGTGGGGTTGAGCCCGCCTTGGTAGCTGATGGGGCGGATGTCGCCCTCGACGACGGCGGCGAGGCGGACCGTCTGGCTGCTGATGAGATCGACGGTGGCGGTGTAGGCGAAGACCTCGCTGACCCGGCCGACCACACCGCCGCTGAAGACGACGGGAGAGCCGACGGCGAGGTCGAAATTTTTTCCTTTGCGGATGGTGAGGCGCTGCCACCAGCCGGAGAAATCGCGACGCACGACGCGAGCGTGTTCGGAACGGTAGCCGGTGTAGGACGGGAGACGGAGGAGGCCCTCGAGGCGGGCGATCTCGCCCTGCATCTCGACGTTTTGCTGGACCGCGATGTCGTAGGAGGCGATCAGGCGGGCGACATCGCGGCCGGCCTGGACGAGTTCGTCGTTGGAGCGGAGGCGGAGGGACCAATATTCCTGAAGATCGCGGGCGTAGGAGACGGCGACGCCGACGGGCGCGGTGAGTTCGAAGAACGAGGCGCGGGTGAAGGTCTTGACGACGGTGGGGACGAAGAACCACGCGGCGACGACAAGCCCGAGAGTGAGAAACGGGCGGGCTTGGTCGAAGCGTTTGGGCATGAGTCGGGATGGCGGAATCGGTCGGTCAGGTGGTCAGGTCGTGGGTGAGGTATGGCCCACGGAACACACGGAAGACACGGAAAAAAACACGTTCCGGAAATTAACTGACACCAAGAAAAAGATCTCGCTGCTGAGGGCTAAAGTCTAGCCAGACACCGGTGCTTTTTCGCGGTAGCTGGCGTAGGCTTTTTCGTTCTGCTTCCACGCACGCAGACCGATGAAGGTCCAAAGCGAGAAATTGAAGAGAATCCAAGATGGCTTGAGTTCTGATAGAAAAAACAGCCCAGATGCGATGTGCAGTGAGGCGATGAAGATTCCCAGTGCGAGAGCGAACCTAGTCTTGCCCAATCTACGGAGGCGCTCCCATCGATGCGCATGGGTTGCAGTCATGGCTGGAGTCGCTACCGCGACCTCACGCGTTCTGCATCAACCACGAGAGGTCGTTGAGGACGGCGCCGGTGCCGTTGGCGACGGCGGAGAGCGGGTCGTCGGCGATCGTGACGGGGAGGCCGGTTTTCTCGCTGAGGAGTTTGTCGATGCCGCGGATGAGGGCGCCGCCGCCGGCCATCACAAAGCTGCGGTCGACGAGGTCGGCGGAGAGTTCGGGCGGGCAGCGTTCGAGGGTGACGCGGACCGCGTCAACGATGGATGAGATGGTGTCGGCCAGGGCTTCGCGGATTTCCTGCGAGGTGATGTGAATCGTCTTGGGGAGGCCGGCGACGGAATCGCGGCCTTTGACCTCCATCGTGAGTTCCTCGTCGAGGGGGTAGGCGGAGCCGACGCGAATTTTGATTTCTTCCGCGGTGCGCTCACCGATGAGAAGATTGTAGGCGCGCTTCATGTAGTCGACCATGGCGGCGTCGAGTTCGTCGCCGGCGACGCGGATGGATTTCGAAAACACGATGCCGTTGAGCGAAATGATCGCGATCTCGGTGGTGCCGCCGCCGATGTCCACGATCATGTTGGCAGCGGGTTCGTCGATCGGCAGACCCACGCCGATGGCGGCGGCCATGGGCTCGGGAATGGTGATGACATCGCGGGCGCCGGCGTGGAGCGCGGAGTCCTTCACGGCGCGTTTCTCTACCTCGGTGATACCGGACGGGATGGCGATGACGACGCGGGGCGGGGCGCGGAAGGAGCCGCTGGAAACCTTGCGGATGAAGTAGCGCAGCATCGCCTCGGTGACATCGAAGTCGGCGATCACGCCGTCTTTCATGGGGCGGATGGCGGTGATGTTGCCCGGGGTGCGGCCGAGCATGCGCTTGGCCTCATCGCCGACGGCGCGGACCTTGCGGGTAACCGTGTCGAGCGCGACGACGGAGGGCTCGCGGAGGACGATGCCCTTGTCTTTCACATAAACGAGCGTGTTGGCGGTGCCAAGGTCGATGCCTATGTCGTTGGAGAAATAACCGAGGAGGTTGGCCATGATTGGGATGGTCGGAACGAAACTGTGGCGGCGTCTCCGCCGTCGGAAACGAATGGGTGCCCCGGAACACTGTCAACGAGGGAAACGTCGGCG
>JBDNFZ010000824.1:0-2781 GCA_041689555.1 Opitutaceae bacterium
CATTGGGATCGGCGAAAACGGCTCCGCCGCGTCGCTTCGCCCGTTCGGCCGTAAAAATCGTCGCGGGCCAGCCGTTTTTACCCGCCCACTTCGCTCAGCCTCGCAAAACTGGATCGCGTATGAAATATCCGGGCTAGAGCGAGGATGAGCAAGCCCGTCTCGTTGCGTTGGTAGATGACGTCGTAGGGGAAGCGGTGACCGAGGCATTTTCTAATGCCGGGCCGAACGAGCATGCAGGCGTCGGGGTGGGCCTTGATTTTGTCGAGCTGCAGGCGGACGGCTTGGCGAAAGGCTTCGCCGAGACCCGGGCGCTGCGATTCGTAGTAGGCAAAAGCGTCGTCAAACTCCCGTCGGGCGAGATCGAGGACCTCGATTTTCACACTTCGAAACCAAACGCCTGATGCAGCGGAACCGACTTGATTTTGCCCCGACCGTGGGCCTCGGAACGGGCCTGGGCTTCATCGTGCCAGCCCGCGGCGATTTTCAATTCCTGCCTCGTAGCCAAGCTGCCCATGAGCCGGTCGGCCAGCGCGGCGCGCTTTTGGCGCGGGAGTTTAAGCGCGGCCACTTCGATTTCCTGAGCGGTGCTCATGGCGGAACGGTAGCGAGGCGGATTCGGTCGGCAAGCGCGGTTTGGCGGGCGGTTTTTCGCGACCAAACCAAGCGCGCGCGAGGCGGCGTTGTTGGGGATTTTGCCAAAGGGGAGTTGGTGTCGGCGGGGTGGGTGGAAGCGTGGACGCCGAGTGAGTCGGGACGGCGGCCGCTGAGGTAGTAGGCCGCGCTGTAGGCGTTGGCGGGCGGGGATTTGGACTGAGGAGGTTTAACGGCGAAGAGCCAAAGAACCGCCGGATGGAGTGCGGGAGTGGTGGTTGGTTTCTTTGATTCTTGGCAGTTCTCTCCGGATTCAGCCGAGACGAACTCTTGGATTTGGAAACCTTCGGGTAGGTGCCCGCGAAAGACGCGAAAGAACGCGAAATAGGGAAGGGGATCAACGCGCCCACCCTTCTTGTTCGGTCTCACTCATCCGTGATCTGGTCATTTGCACCCTTTCGCGTGTTTCGCGGGCCATGGGATTGTCGTGGTTTCAATCTGTAGCCGGGCGGATTGGCGGAAGGCCGGGCCGAGGCCCGGGTTCTAAGTTTCGAAGCTGACAGCTGAATTAGCGGAGATCGACGCGCCGGAGGGAAGCCCCGGTGCGACCAGCCCGTGCAACTCTGCAAGGCGGCGTAGTCTTGCCTCTGTGTCAGCACCGTCGCGTCCAGCAGGGTCTATTTGCAGAGACGGCAGATTTCGTCGGGATTCGGTTTCATCGCCGGGGAGCACACCACCGCAGTCAAACGCGCGGCTAATCTGCGGCAAGGCATCGCTCTGGCGGTCGTGGCAGGCGCGTGCCAAGGCGTGCTAGCTTTCAAAATCCTGCCTCAAGACATGAGGTTGGCCTGAATTATCGGGAAGAGAGACGGAGGCAGGTAACCCACGATGAGAAACCCACGTAATCCTCAGCGCAGGTGCGATGTCGCTGAGGCTGCGTGTCCTTTCACTCGGAATTTCGTGACCCACTCACCGTGATCGCCCAAGCCCAAGGTGGGTTCTCTTGACGGGATGATCAACGTGCCAATCTAGCACACCAAGGAAACGTCGTTCTGCTACATTAACTAGGTGCCCATACCTAAAGCGAAGAACATCATCGGCGGCAAATTGCGCATGGCGCGGGCAGACGCAGTGCCGTCAGTTACACAGGATGCGTCGTCCGGAAGACTTGCTCAGATTGGATTAAGTTTGGACAGGTCTGCCATAGCAAAAATTGAGGCAGGCGTGCGGAGTGTGAGCGACTATGAGGTGCGGGCCTTCTGCAGAGCCTTGCGCGTTTCGCCGACGTGGTTGTTGGGGATGACTGAAGGTAAACCGCGTTGAATAATATGCACTTCAGCGAGATTAAAAAGCACCTCAAACCCTATTCGATTTTCCAAAAACGCAGGACAACGGTTAATCACGCCTTCGCTGCTTCGATCGCTACCTGCGACGACTACGATCAAGAAAAAGTGATAGGGGTTATTCGAGCATTTGGCCAAGATCCAGCTCTAGACTTGCGCTGCGTATATTGCGACGGTGCAGCCCAGACTTGGGACCACGTATTACCGACGGTGATCAAAAGTGAATTTAGCGGGGCAGGTCATCAAATCGCCAACCTGCTTCCGTGCTGTAAGCCCTGCAACTCATCAAAAGGGAGTCGAAATTGGGAAGTATTTCTCAAGACGGTTTCTGGAACTGACGAAGAGTTCGTGGAAAAACGGGACATGATTCGCTCTCACGTAGCCGGAATCGCGAACGAAAATCTGCCAAACGGCGACCAACGATACAATGAACTGCGTCAGATCAGGGATGCAGTATTACTGCTTTTGAAGAAGGCCGATGTGATAGCTAAAGATATAAGGACAAACAAAACTTCGAACTCCAGTGACTAGACTAACTTTCCGACGATGTATCGCCGATTGTGTAGATATAGCGTGAGACACAACCCGATTTAGAATGGGCCCCTTTTCGCCTCAAATCATCCGAAACGCAGGATGGATTTTTGTATTCCCGTTCGTTTTCCGGTCAGGCAATTGCTCGAGCAGGCTCGGAAACGGCAGAAAGATTGTGTAGCTTCGGCAAGCGTGCGTAACTCCGGGGCGGGTTCCTGCTACGATGGGCGGAACCATGGCAAAGACATCAATGAGCTCACTGGGCGAGGCGTCCGCGGAACTGCAAATGCTGGCGCAACGCCTCAAGACGTGGCGG
>JBDNFZ010000825.1:0-2780 GCA_041689555.1 Opitutaceae bacterium
GCTGCCGGGGGCGGCGACACTCTCGGTGTGGTGGCTCAAGGCGGTGCCGGCGCCCAGTCTGGACTTCCAGCCGTTTTATCTGCCGACCAAGCGAGGTGTTTACACGGCGGCCTATCCCGCCTCGGCCGATAAGATCATCCTGGCCTCGAACTCCGGGTCCGGCGATCTGAGTCCCGCGGAAGTCACCGGCCGGTTGTATATCCAGAACAACCGGGCGCTGCCGGGCTTCAATCCCAACGAGGAGCACGCGATGATGCTCAACGGCCGCGCTTATGCGTTGCGCGACGACCTGAATGTCCTCGGCACCGTGGCGGCTGCTTACACCTCTGAGCCGTTTGTGCTGGTCGATTATCTCTCCTCCACCGATGGGCGCCCCGCCCTGCACGCGTTCAAAGTGCAGCGCGAGCTCAGCCCCGCGCTGTTCAGTTACCCCATCGTGGCCGGCACCATGGTCTCGGCGCCGATGCCGATCCCGCTGCTGCCGCTCGCCTTGGATCCCATCAGCGGTCTGCCCAAGAACACCGAAGTGGCGCTGGCTGGCGACGCCGCGCAGATCACCAGCTCGGCCACGGCCGACCTGAAGGCGGCCTACGGCAGTTTTCTCTTCCGGGACCGCAAAGGCTATCATTGGGTCTATCGCGGTCCGCATAATACCGCGCAGACGCCCACCTTCGGCATGAAGTTTTGGTATCCGATGCAGGCCGGCTTCTACCTGCCTACCCTCGCGGTCCAGCCGGCCGTCGGCACCCCGTTGCCCTACCTGCGTCCCCTGAGCAGCGGCGTGCCGCAGGGCGACCCCGTCACGGGCGATCCGCTCACGATCAGCTACGCGCCGACGTGGCCGGCGAATGCCCCGGAATTGCGGGTGGGTGAAACGTTGACGCGACCGAAATTCGGCCTGCCCGGGGTGAGCGGCCAGACGAGTGCGCAAGTGCTCTATCAACAGTCGCTCGCCGGCTGGACGGCGACCTCGACCACCGTCGCCGCGGTCTCCAAAGCGAGCGTGATCCTCCATGATCCGGTGCGTGAAAAAGTGCTGGCGCTCGGGAGCGCCACCCTCGCGGCCCTGCCGAGCTCGCTGCTGACGACGCAGAGCAGCGGTAAATACTACTTCCAGCGTTTGGCTCCGCATCTGCAGCCCTACATCTACTTTGATCCGCTGCGCGGCAGCAGCGGTTCCCTTGTCTTTTTGGGTAAGTTCTTCGCCGAAGTGCTCGGCGAGGATTATGTCAGCTTAAACGTGCTTTCGGCGGCAGATCGTCAGCTCCTCATCGATTTGGTGGCGCTCGATGACGCGAAGGCCACGGCGTGGAGGACGGCGATCGATGCCCTTTCCACCACGGTCCAAACCTTCATGGAGGATCCCTTGAGGAAGGGCTCTTACACGCCGGATCCGTCGCTGACTGCGGTGGTCAATGCGGCCGGGGTCGCGGCGGTTGGTAGTTCCGAGACGGCCGTGGTTAATTATGCGGTGACGAGCACGGGCCAGGGCAGCGGCTGGGTCGCGATGGTCTTCGGCAACGGCCGGGCCTTTACCCCCGTGGGGGAGCCCATCAGCATCCAGCTCTTCCGCGTGGCTCCGCAGCTGTATTCCGGTGAAGTGAAGGTGCTCACGGCGGCCAATCCGCTCGACGAGCAAGTCACGTTGCGGCACACGGCGGATTTCGCCGGCAAACCGGCCGACTACGAGTTCGAGTGGCGCTATGCTCCGCCGCAAGATGGGTTCGCCCCGAAAATTTATACCTATGCGATGACGTCCCGGCTCCTCAGCACGGGTTGGAAACAGCTCCAGAATCCCTCGGCGCTGCGCCTGTCGACGGCCGAGTGGGCGGCGGCCTTGACCGTGAATCTGGCCCGGCAGGTCACGATCAAAAATTCCGCCTATGTCGGTGCCGCTGCGCCCCCGGGGATTATTCTGCGCTCCGGCACCGGCGTGGATTTCAGCGCGGGTGTGCCGTCGATGATCGTATTCAGTATCGATTTAGACGACTACGCCGGCTTTGCGGTCTCGATAAATGATACCATCGCCATTTCCTATCGGGTGCCGGGTTCTGCCGATTTGACTGCGCTCTCCGCCGGCTTGGTCACCCCGGCCTTGGGTGGCTTGAAAAAGCAGTTCCTCCTCGACGAAAGTTATTTCCGGAAAGCCGTGAATAAGATCGAGGTCGCACTCTATACTACGGCCGACGTCGGCGCGCAGAGTTCCGTCAACGTCGCCCTGCACGCCTCGCAGGAGACGGACCAAGTCCTGATCACCGGTTCGCCGTGGCAACTTCCCAACGGCGTCTTGGGCAATATCATCACGGTGGGCGGCTCGCCGACGAGCCCGCTGGGCAGTCCGTTGCTCGTGATGACGGATAACTATTTCACGATGCGCTATCGGCCCAAGGCAGCGGTCGCCAGCGTCGCGGGCACCGCGTGGTCGCGCTGGACGGATACCAAGTTGGTCGAAGGCTGGGTCAAGCGGGTGTTGGCGGGGATCAATCCCTTCAACCAGCGCATGAGCGACCTAGGCGGCAGTGCCGTCAGCACCGATGTGAGTCTCCTGACGCAGGCGGGCAAGCGCTGGGAGGGCAATGTCGCCCTGAGTCTCTCGAGTATTAACGATTTCGGCCTGATCGAAATCTACGAGACGCTGCTGAATCGGGCCAAGACGATCAGTATTGATGCCGGTTATGATTACGCGGGGGCGAACGATGCGCTCCTGCTGGCGGCGGGCTATCTCAACGACCTTTATACGATTATGGGCAACGAGGCCTACGCCGATGCCACCGATCCCA
>JBDNFZ010000826.1:0-1895 GCA_041689555.1 Opitutaceae bacterium
AGTGCTCGGCTTCGTCGTCACCGGGGCCAAGCCCCGGACCGTGCTGGTCCGCGGCGTCGGCCCCACCCTCGCAGGCTTCGGCGTCACCGGGGTTTTACCCGATCCGACGCTCACCGTATTCAACGCGGTCGGCCAGACGCTCTACAGCAACAACGACTGGGCCACCGCTCCCCTCCTCACGGGTCCGACGGCGGCGTTTGGCTCCACCCCGGCGGCGATTTCGGCGGCGGCCCAGCAAGTCGGGGCCTTCGCCCTCGGCGCCGGCAGCCGCGACCCCGCCCTGCCCGTCAACCTCGACCCGGGCGCCTACACTGCGGTGGTGTCCGATGCGGCGGGCGCGACCGGCGTGAGCCTGATCGAAGTCTTCGAATTGCCCTGATGCGGAAGGCTGCCGTTGCGAGCTGAGAGCGGAGAGCTGAGAGCGCAATCTTCGGAGGGCCGGCAGAGCTTGGGATACATCGCAGATGGATTCACCGTTGGGTTTTGCTCCCAGCTCCCAGCTCTCGGCTCTCAGCTCTCAGCTGCATTCCTCCGGCGGCTGCTCACTCGCCGGGGACGACGACGATGTCGTCTCCGTGCAGGCCGCACCATACGCGATCGCCCTCGTGCAGGGCCTCGAGCATGGCGCTCTCGTTGGCCACGAGCGCGCGCAGCACCAACCCGCGCCCGGTCTCCAGCCGAAGCAGGTCCGTAGCCCCTTGGAAAATTTCCTCGGCGATGCGCGCGGGGAACACGTTGGCCGTCGCCAGCGGTTGTTTGCTCACGCAAATCTTCTCCGGCCGGATGGAGAGCAACACCGCCCCGACCCCGGCGGGCACGGCGGCGGCGGGGACGGTCAGCTCCAGGCCGTCGGCCAGCCGCACTCGCGCGACGGCGGGGTCGCGTGCGACCACGGTGGCGCGGAGGAGATTGGTCTCGCCGACAAACTCCGCCGCAAACGGCGTGGCCGGCCGGTGATAGAGATCGGCGGCGGTGCCCAGTTGCTCGATCCGCCCGCGGTTCACGAGCGCGATCCGGTCGCTCAGCACGAGCGCCTCGTCCTGGTCGTGGGTGACAAAAACAAAAGTCAGTCCGAGCCGCCGTTGCAGGCGTTTCAACTCCAGCCGCATCCCTTGGCGCAGCTTCGCGTCGAGCGCGGAGAGCGGTTCGTCGAGCAACAGCACACTAGGCTGCGGGGCCAGCGCCCGCGCGAGCGCGACGCGTTGACGTTGACCGCCGGATAGTTGGTCCGGCCGGCGATCCTCATATCCCTCCATCTCGACCAACGCCACGGCCTCGCGCACCCGCCGCTCGCGCTCGGGCGCGGCGCAGCCCTGCATCCGCAAGCCAAAGCCGATGTTCTCGCGCACCGACAGATGCGGGAACAACGCATAACTCTGGAACACCTGGTTGACGTTTCGACGGTAGGGCGGCGTCGCCGTCACATCCGCGCCGTCGAGCCAGACCGAGCCGGTGTCCGGCGTCTCGAAGCCCGCGATCAAGCGCAGCAACGTCGTTTTCCCGCAGCCTGAGGGACCGAGCAAAGTGAGGAACTCGCCGGCGCGGACGTGCAGACTGATCCCGTCGACGGCGACCGCCGAGCCGAAGCGTTTGCTGATCTGGCGCAGTTCGATCATCGCGCGGCCGTCAGGCGAAGCTGCCCGGCCGGGCGCCGCGACGTTGCAAAAACCAGTAGGCGACGGCGAAAAGCAGCGTGAAGACGACCCCCAGCGCGGCGCCAAACGGCCAGTCGCGCGCTTGGAAAAACTGGTTCTGGATGACGTTGCCGAGCATCGGCACCCGCGCGCCTCCGAGCAGGTCCGTCACGGCAAACATCCCGATCGCCGGCACGAAGACGAGCAACACGCCCGCGTAGATGCCGGGCTTGGTGAGCGGCAAAATGATCTCGGTAAAGG
>JBDNFZ010000827.1:0-1785 GCA_041689555.1 Opitutaceae bacterium
ATCCAAGCACGCATCAAGAAAGCCGGCGCTTGGTGGACTTCCGCCCACCTCCACGCCATGTGCCAGCTCCGCACCCTCCGCGCCAATCGCCAATGGGACCAATACTGGCAAAAAAACTGACTTCACTTCCAGTTACACCCTTCCCACCCCCCAGGAAATTTGGGTTTGGCAGTGCCGCCCGCCCGCCGACACCCTAACCGTTCACGTTCTCGGTCCGCTCCTTTTTTTAACAACCCATATACGCCATGTCTGAAGATCTCGTAGGTAATGTCCTTGTCGGCCAATCCGGTGGCCCGACCGCCGTCATCAATGCCAACTGATAGGAAACTGGATTTTCAGGGAGCCGGATGGGAGGGGTTTTCTGGAGCTTGCGCCGCCGCTCCTGTCAATTTTTCTGCGATAATCGCGGGCGCTTGTGGATTCGATATCTCGGGCGCTTTCCACGGGCCGGTCGTCGTGGTCGACGGCGTGATTGTCGTCCGCCGCAGCGCCGTTATTAATTTCTCATGTTCGGCGGCCGATATTTTTCCATCCGCCAGTGCGGTGTCTAATTCAGCAATTTGAGACGCTAACACCGCAGCATCACGCCGTGACGAAATATTTCCTTTTCCAACAAAACGTTTGTCGCTCCAAAGGGTGAGCAGTTGGTCATCAAGCCGGTCAAAAAGCTGTTTTCTCACTAGTTCGATTTCGCGCCGAAAGATCTCTCGATGTTTTTCCATCGTTCCACTGAAGCCTGTAATTTCCTCTGTTTGCCGAATAAATGAGGAGACCTCTGTGCTTGGCGCCATGGGTGTCGATATCTGCCCCTTAACCTCCACGACAAAAATTACGGGAACCTTTTGGAATCCGTCGGCGATTGCGGTTACGACACCAACAAATGGAATCCAGTTCGCGCCACTGGAGTGCATAGTGAAATAGCTGTGCGCTTGTTCCAATTTCAATGTCAAAGACTCCTTGGCTTCTGGATCGATTTGGAACCTCGAGCTTACATAGTCGCGAAGATCTTGGGAGATGAATTCTCTCGCCTGTTTTGGAAATAAAACACCTCGGGAAACCCCCGACAAGAACCGCATATCTGAAGTTGTTTCAAATGCTTGGTCGGTCCCTTCGAGATTGAAGGACCGAATGGGAATTCGTGATGAGGTCTGGTTAGTTCCGAGCATCGTAGCAGTCGAACCAACCTCCACCCGTGGAGTGGAGCAGCCAGTAAATGCGAGAGCGAACAGGGCGAAAAGGAAGGGAATGGAGACGCGCATAGAATTGCTTTATTGATATCGCTTCAGGATCGCTTCACGAAGTTTCGGATATTCCTCTGCCGAGACCTTTCCCTCCCTCTTCATGGTTTCTAGTTTATCCAAGTCAGTGAGGAGATCGCCTACTCGGTAAGCGGGTGGCTTTTCCTCAGCTTTCTCCTTTTTTCTCAGCCGCAGATTTATTGATTCGGGGTGAAGATTATATTGAGCGCCGGTTCCCGCGTCCACGCCCCATCCGATAAGTCCGCCGGCTACAATGTTTCCTGCGACGGCCCCTCCTATTGAGTGCGTGATCGGTATGTTTTCCACGTCGTAGCCGTCGGCTTCGATGGTCACTACATGGTTAATCTTACGTGCTAGTATTACTCCGTTACTTTCCAGCGGGAATTTGGGTCTTCACGGAAGAAGGTGGAATAGCGTGGCAGCACGCGTTGGGCTGAACGGATGGGAAAGCAGCTAAAAAAGGAAGAGAGCGCGAGCGAGCACTACGCGGGGCTTTTGGGCGTGAAAGAGCCTTGGCGGGTGTGCG
>JBDNFZ010000828.1:0-2180 GCA_041689555.1 Opitutaceae bacterium
CGCGCTGGCCCGCGAGGGCATCTGCTTCAAGACCGCCCGCGACCTCGACGCCGCCGAGCTGAAGTGGGTGCAAAACTATTTCCGCGATCAGGTTTATCCCGTCCTCACGCCTCTCGCCCTCGACCAGTCGCATCCGTTCCCCCAGCTCGGCAACAAGACGCTCAACATCATCGCGTCCCTCGACAATCCCGCGACACCCGAGGTCGAGCAGCACGTCGCGATTTTGCCCGTGCCCCGCATCCTCCCGCGCCTGGTCGAGATCGCCGTAGGCAAGCGCGGCGCGCCCCGACCCACGATTTTTCTCAGCGAGATCATCAAGCTCTGCGCCGCCCAGCTCTTCCCGGGCTACCGACTCGCGGCCGCCCACGCCTTCCGCGTCACCCGCAACAGCGAACTCTACATCGACGAGGAGGAATCCGAAAACCTGCTCAAAAAGATCGAGGATGAACTCCGCAATCTTCGGCGTGGAGCTGCCGTGCGCCTTGAGATCGAGGACGGTGTGGACCCCCGGATCTTCGCAACGTTGTGCGAAAACCTCGCCCTCTCCCAAGACTACGTCTACCGCATTAACGGCCCCGTCAATCTGCTGCGCCTCCAAGCCCTCGCCGACCTCGACCGGCCCGATCTCAAGTTCGCCCCGTTCATTCCGGCCAACGCCACCCCGCTCGCCCAGCCCGCGCATATCTTCGACGCGATCCGCACCCGCGATGTCCTCCTCCACCATCCCTACGATTCGTTCCAACCCGTGGTCGATTTCGTCGAACAGTCCGCGCGCGATCCGCAGGTCTTCGCCATCAAGCAGACGTTCTACCGCACCAGCGGCGATTCCCCGCTCGTCCGCGCGCTCATCGAGGCCTCGCGCCAAGGCAAGCAGGTCACCGCGCTCGTCGAGCTGAAAGCCCGCTTTGACGAGGCCAACAACATCCAGTGGGCCAAACAGCTCGAGGAAGCCGGCGTCCACGTCGTCTACGGCCTCGTCGGCCACAAAACCCACTGCAAGCTCTGCCTCGTCGTCCGCCGCGAGGGCCGCCGCATGCGCCACTATGCCCACCTCGGCACCGGCAACTACAACCCCCGCACCGCCCGGGTCTACACCGACCTGAGCCTCTTCACCGCCCGCCTCGGCCTCACCCGCGATGTCGCCCACCTCTTCAACGCCCTCACCGGCTTCGGCCGTTCCCCCGTTTTCCGCCACCTGCTCGTCGCCCCCTACAACCTCCACCGCCGCATCGCCGCTCTCATCGCCCGCGAGGCGCGCCACGCCGCCGCCGGCAAACCCGCCCGCATCATCGTCAAGATGAACGCCCTCGTGGACCGCGCGACCATCGAGTCCCTCTACGCCGCCTCCGGCGCCGGCGTGAAGATCGACCTCATCATCCGCGGCGTCTGCTGCCTTGTCCCCGGCGTGAAGGGCCTCAGCGAAAACATCCGCGTCCGCAGCCTCGTCGGGCGCTACCTCGAGCACGCCCGCGCCATGTATTTCGAAAACTCCGGCGGCGACCCCGTCATCCTCGCCGGCAGCGCCGATTGGATGCCGCGCAATTTTTTCCGCCGCATCGAGGCGGTTTTTCCCATCGCCGACGCCGGCCACCGCCGCTGGTTCATGCGCGAGTTCTTCCCCTCCGAGCTCCGCGACAACGTCAACGCCCACCTCCTGCGCGCCGCCGGCTCCTACCATCCCGTCCCCCGCCGGCCCGGCGCGCCTCGCTTCTCCGCGCACGACGAACTCATGGCCGCCGCCGAGCGTCGCACGCGCGGCTGAGCCCCTCTCCGAATCACCCGAAATCTGCTCCGGGCAGGCCGACGCGCGTGCGCGCGCTCCGGTCGCAGCCCGTGCGCACACCGGCCGCGCCGACCTCCGACGCACTGATATTAAATTCGTGGGTCAGTCTGCGCTGTGGGAGCGGCTTTACGCCGCGACAACTGCGCGAGTCCGAAGGAATCGCGGCGCAATACCAACGTCCCGTGAGAAACCGATTTTTGGCGCAGAGTGGATTCAGATTGGAGACGTGGCGCCCTCGCCGCGTTTCAATCGAGCAACGTGTAGCTTCGGCAAGCGTGCGTAACTCCGGGGCGGGTTCCTGCTACGATGGGCGGAACCATGGCAAAGACATCAATGAGCTCACTGGGCGAGGCGTCCGCGGAACTGCAAATGCTGGCGCAACGCCTCAAGACGTGGC
>JBDNFZ010000829.1:0-3573 GCA_041689555.1 Opitutaceae bacterium
GCCAGACGAGCGCATCCGCCTCGCCTGGGTCTGGCGCAACGAGGAGATCGAACTCGAAGTGTCCGAACCAGGTCGCTTTGAGCCAAAAGCCAACTGGGGCGAGTTACCCGATGATCTGCTGGCCGAGGGCGGCCGCGGCGGTTTCCTCATCACCCAGCTCATGGACGCGGTGGAGCACCGCAACCACGACGGGCGGCACGCCCTGCGGATGCGCAAAAAACTCCGCCCGGCACCCGTGCCCGCCGCACCGGCCTCCGCGGCGAACGAAACCGAAGCCGCCCTCGACGCGATGACCGAGGAACTGAGCAACGCCTACGAAACCATCTCGGCGCTGTTTCAATTCTCCGCATCGCTCGCCACCGAGCCTGGACTGCAAGAGCTCGCCCTCAAGAGTTTCTCCCGCCTTCGCCCCATCACCGGGGCCGACGACGCTTGGATCCGGCTGGCCGAGCCTGACGGAGCGCTGGTCGCCATCGCCGGCGGCGGCGATGAACGCCCCCGGCGCCTCCCGGCCGACTCCGCCGCCTGCGAAGCCGAGGTCGCCCGCTTCGGACTGGAGCGCACATTGCAACACCGCCGCTCGCTCCCCGCCGACGATCCCCTGCATGGCGCCGCGGGCTGCGCCTTCGTCTGCCCCTTCTCCTTCGAGGGACGGCTGCGTGGCGTGCTCACCGTCGTCCGCGAACACGACCGCGCGGGGTTTTTCACCGCCGGCCAGATCGCATTGGTGCGCACGCTGGCGGATTTTCTGGGCATCGCCTGCGCCAGCGCCGACCTGCAAGATCAACGCCTCCAGCGTCTGCGCTCCGCCCGGGAGCTTGAGATCGCCGCGCAAATCCAGCACGCCCCCCTGCCCGACGGGATCGCGCCCCACCCCGCCTGGTCGGTTCTGGGCGTCTGCGAGCAGGCCACCGCCGTCGGCGGGGATTTCTTCGACGTGATCGATCTGCGCGACGGCGGCCGGCTCGTCGTCATCGCCGACGTCATGGGCAAGGGCGTGCCCGCCGCGCTCATGGCCACGACGCTCCGCACCGCGCTGCGGGCGCTCGCCGCCGGCTCGCCCGAGCCCGCCGCCCTCCTCACCGCGATCAACCGCCTGCTCTGCCCCGACCTGCAGCGCCTACAGATGTTCATCACCGCCCAACTGCTGCTCCTCGATCCGCAAGGCGCCGGCGTCACCTTTGCCTCCGCCGCACACTGCCCCGTCCTGCTGCTCAACGCCGCCGGACAGGCATTCTGGCACGAGGCCAACGGACTTCCCCTCGGCGTCGATGCTTCCGAAAATTACGCCAGCGGCTTCATCGCCATCGCTCCGTGGGACCGCCTCCTGATGATGACCGACGGCGCCCTTGAGCAACGCGACGCCGCCGATCGCGAACTCGGCACCGCCGGTCTGGCCGATCTCGCCCGGAACGCCTGGCGCGAGGCACCGGACAACGCCGGCGCCGCCATCCTCCGAGCCCTGGAAACACGCGCCGCCGGCCACCCGGCCAACGACGATTGCACCCTGGTCGCGATCACGCGCACGCCGGATAAGCCCAACGCCCCCCCATGAAAACTCTGCTCATTGTCGACGATGAATATTTTATGCGCCGGCTGGTGCAATTCGGCCTGAGCCGCATCGGCGCTCGAATCCTGCTCGCTAACAACGGCCGTGACGCGCTCAAGGTCATCGCCGCCGAACCGGTCGATCTCCTGATCATCGACGTAAACATGCCCGAGCTTGACGGATTCGAAACCGTGGCCGAGTTGCGCAAAGACCCCCGGCATGCCGGCCTGCCCGTCATCATGATGACCGCCGGCGGCCTGGCCGAGGCCCGCACCAAGGCGGCCGCTCTCGGCGTCGCGGCGTTCTTCACCAAGCCGTTCGGTCCCGCCCTCCTCGCCGAGCAGGCCAAGGCGCTGCTCGGCCTCTGAAGCCGGCCAACGCGGGCCCGCGTGGGTTTGCTTGCCGAGCACCCGGTTGAAAATGAGCGGCACCACAATCGTTACGTCGCGTAAACGATGCTCGGGAAATCGGTTTCTCTCCGGGCACCCGTCATCGCCAATGCCGCCGCGGAAAAGCGCGGAAGCGAAAGAACCGCCGGTCACCGTTTCCTCGCGGCAAGAAACGGCTCCAACTCGGCCGCCCCGAAGTCCGCCAGAATCTCGCCGCACCAATCGAGCACCGGGGCCTTCGACTGGCCGGAGATTCGCCGCATCTCGGCCAGCGCGGCCGGATCGGTCGTCACCACCCGTTCCTCATACCCGATGCCGTGCGCGCCGAGCACGTCCCGGGCTTCTTCGCACCATGGACAGCCGATTTTGATATAGAGCACGGGGAGCGGTGGTTTCATGGGAGTCGCGATCTAGAATCGAAGAACCCGGAAACCCCCGCGCTGCAAACCGAGCGGGGTGGGCATCCCCGAGGTGCCGGGCACCGCGTTGGTGGTGATCTGCGCGAGCCCTTGGGCGGAAATTACTTCCCCAGCACCCAATTGAAAATCAACGGTGCCACGATCGTCGCGTCGCTTTCGACGATAAACTTCGGCGTCGAGCCCGCGAGCTTGCCCCAGGTGATCTTCTCGTTCGGCACCGCGCCCGAGTAGCTGCCGTAGCTCGTCGTCGAGTCGCTGATCTGCGCGAAGTAGCCCCAGAGCGGCACGCCGGTGCGGCCGAGGTCTTGGTGCAGCATCGGCACCACGCAGATCGGGAAATCGCCCGCGATGCCGCCGCCGATCTGGAAGAAGCCGATCGAGCCTTCGCCGTTCTTCATCAGCTTCGCCGTCTGCGTATACCACTCGGCAAGCCAGGTCATGTATTCGATGCCGGTGCGCACGGTGTGCACGTTCTTGATCTCCCCGGTCACGACGCGGCCGGCATACATGTTGCCGAGTGTGGCGTCTTCCCAACCGGGGACGATGATCGGCAGGTTCTTCTCGCAGGCGGCGAGCATCCAGGAATTCTTCGGGTCGATCTGGTAACTCTTCTTCAGCTTACCGCCGCGGATAATTTTATACATGAACTCATGCGGAAAAAAGCTCTCGCCCGCCTGGTCGGCCTTGGTCCACTCGTCGGCGACGACCGCTTCGATGCGGCGCATAGCTTCCATCTCGGGGATGCAGGTGTCGGTCACGCGGTTCATGTGGCGCTCGACCAGCTTCACCTCGTCTTCGACCGTGAGATGCCGGTAGTGCGGCACGCGCTCGTAGTAGTCGTGCGCGACGAGATTGAAGATATCCTCCTCCAGATTCGCGCCGGTGCAGACGATGGCGTGGACCTTGTCCTTGCGGATCATCTCGGCGAGCGAAATGCCGAGCTCGGCCGTGGACATCGCCCCGGCGAGGGTGACGAGCATTTTGCCGCCGGCGGCGAGGTGGGTCTCGTAACCTTTGGCGGTGTCGAGGAGCGCGGCCGCGTTGAAGTGGCGGTAGTTGTGCGCGATGAACTTGGAAATCGGGCCCTTCTTCGCGGCGAGGGCCGCGTTGATGTCTTCGGGGCGCTTGGTCTGGCGTTTGGCTTTCATAAAATTGTGCCGCGAGAAATAGCGGGGCGTTGAAAGGCAACGCCACGAAAAAATCTTCGCGTCGCGCC
>JBDNFZ010000830.1:0-3257 GCA_041689555.1 Opitutaceae bacterium
CGTGGCGTTGGCCAGCGGCGGTAGCATCTGAGCCGGAGTCATCGGTGCGGACGCCGGCATCACGGGCGGGACGGCCTCGGCCGCACCAAAATCTGCCGTCTGGACCGACGGAGCCGGCGCGGACACGAAGCCCGCTCCGGGGCTTACGGGGACGGTGAAAGCGTTCGCACCCGCACTCGCCGCTGCCACGGCGGCTGGCATCGCCGGCGGGGCAAACGGCACCACGGGCAAGGTCGGCGTGCCCGCGTTTTTTCCGGCGGTAAGCATCGCCGTAATCGCACAACCCAAGCCCAGCGCCGCCGTCAGCGCCCAGAGGGCAAGGCCCACAAACGGGATGGCGTAAAGCAGAGCGAAAATCAGCCCGCCGACGAGCACCGCCACCGCCATCGACGAACGGTCCCGCATGATTTTCCCGCCCACGAGGCCGTAAATCCCCGCCGTGCCAAACACCACGCCGATCACGATCCCGACCGGCAGGCCGATGAGCGCGACCGGGATTCCGACCACCGTGATCAGGAGCAAAATGAAGAGCACCGGCAGCGCCATCGTCGTGAGCAGGGCCGAGAGCACGACCGCGCCGGGACGTTGCACCAGCATATCGCCCGCGCGCCGAATCCCGCCGGGAAACACGAGCGCGATCAACGCCCGGAAACCGATTGAAACAAGCGTCACCACGAGGAGCCAGCCCAGCCCCGCGCCCACCCCGAGCAGCGCGGCGTGACCGAGCGCATGATCCCACCAAGCCTGTAACGAGGCGGGTATCAGGAGCTTTTTCCCCGAGAGTTTGCCCACGCCCACGTGTTTGACTTCGCCGCCCACGATCGCGCCCGGATCGCGCCGCAACGTGCCGCCGATCACGACCACATCGCGCCCCACTTCCGCATTGGGCCCGAGCACCATGTCGCCCATCACGGCGATCGCTTCGCCGTTCACTTTGCCGTTGATCGTGACGCTGCCCATCACCGCGACGGCGTCGCTCGTCACTTCGCCGTCCACCCGGAGATCGCCCATCAACGCCACCGCTTCGCCCAAAACTTTCTCGCCCGCCGCGACCACGTTTTCGCCGAACACAACGACACGATCAAGATCGCCGCCCGAGCGGACCGCCTTCTTTTTTACCCTGACGTTTGGTTTCGGCGCCGCCGGCGCGTCTGGCTCCGGGTCGGAATCGAGCCGACGCAGCGTCGACTTCTCGGAATCGACTGCGGTCGGAGCCTCGACCGGAGCGGCTGCGGCGGGTGCAACGCCGGGCTCCGCCGGAGCGGGCGCGATCGGGGCGGGCTCCGGGGTGGGTGCCGGCTTTTCCCGGGCAAACGCGGCGAGCGTAAACGTGAGGAGAAACGCGATCGCGGCGCTGACAAAAAGCGGGCGGAGGGAAGATTTCATGGTCGGAAAAGGGAGAGAGGGTTTCATTTTCAATCAGCGGCGCGCGGTGGAGAACGTCCGGTAGGCCACCGCGCCGACGCCGATCAAAGCGGCATAAGCCGACAGCAGCAGAGCGGCCCCGCCCAAGAGCCAAAGCGACGGGATGGCGCGCCAGACGGCCGACGAGGTATCGGCGGCGGCGGCGAACAGTTGGCGGATCACCGACAACCAGCCGAAACGGCCGGCGACTTCGCTCGCGACTTGTTTGGTGGCGCTGGCCGAGATGAAGTAAACGCCGGCGACAAAGCCGGCGGCGGCGATCGCCGAGAGGACAAAAAACGCGGCGCGCACCGGCGCGGGCCAGAAGGCGTAGGACCGGTGCCACCACGGGAGCGCGGCGCGGCGGGCGAGCTCGGCGAGCACGCGGGCCTCGAGCGAGCGGGGTGCGCGGCGGGGCGGCTGCGCGCGGAGCGTGCGGTCGATGAAGGACTCGAGCGGATCGCGGGGGTTGGGATTCATGGCGGGCGGTTCAGTTTTTAAAGGTTTCGTAAGCGGTGCTTCCGAGGCGTTGCAGGACCTTCGCAAGCGCGGCGCGGGCGCGGAGGATGTCGGTCTTCACCTTGGGAAGGGAGACGCCGAGTTTCTTGGCGATCTCGTCGTAGGGCAGGTCTTCGAAGTGATAGAGCACGAGGGGCACACGCTGGTGCGCGGGGAGTTCGTCGAGGGCGCGCTCGACAAGGACGCGCCGCTCGTCGGCCTCGAAGCCGCCGGAAAATGTGTCCGGCGCGGCAAAGTCGGCCTCGGGGGCGTCGGCCTCGGCATCGTCGCGCTTAAGTTCCGAGAAGAAGCGCCAGCGGTTGCGGTAGCGGCTGAGGTGGTTGAGCGAGAGGTTGGTCGCGACGGTCTTGAGCCAACCGCCGGCCGTCGGGCTTGTCGACAGCATGGCAAAGTGCCGGTGCGCCCGCAGGAAGACCTCCTGGGAGATGTCCTCGGCCTGGGTCTCGTTGCCCGTGAGGCGGGCGGCCGTGCTGAAGACCATGTCCTGGTAGTTGCGCATGAAGGTGGCGAAGTCGGCCGGGGGGCTCACTCCCGAAGGTGAAGTTTGCACTGGAGGGTCATCGTTCATGTGCAAAACACGGGGAGCGGAGGGAAGTCGCAGGAATGTTTTGGCGCGGTTTTCGGGCGGGCGCGAGCGTGAAGGGCACCCGGGACGGCCTGCCTCCGGCCCGACCCCCGGGCCATCCGCCACGGGCCTTGGCATAGGCTTTGCTGAAACAGACCCGACCGGAGGCCTGCATCTGCCCCGGCATCGTCGCTCATCAACCCACACCCACCGCCTCCATTCCGATGAATACCTGGTCCCGGCATCTCACGCACGTCCTCAAGCTGGTCGGACTTTCCCTAGTCCTGACCGGCTTCTCGCATCTCTACGCCCAAGCGCCCGCCGCGCCAGAGGCGACGCCACCGCCGTCGACCGCCGATGAGCGGATCGCGGCGTTGGAGGCCTACATCAACAACGTCGATCCGGCCAAGGGTCCGTTGGTCGGCGTGCCCGGTCCCGGCCATAACGCCTGGATGATGACCAGCGCCGCGCTCGTCCTCTTCATGACGTTGCCCGGCCTGGCGCTCTTTTACGGCGGCCTCGTGCGCCGCAAGAACGTGCTCTCGGTCCTCGCGCAATGCCTGGGTATCGCCGGCATGGTCACGATCATGTGGTGGGCCTTCGGCTACAGCTTCGTCTTCGGCAAGAGCTTCAACAGTCCGTTCCTCGGCGGCACCGAATTTTTCTTCCTGAAAGGCGTCACGTCCGCGCCGAACACCGACTACTCCTACTGGGTCTCGCAAAACGTGTTCTCGATGTTTCAGATGATGTTCGCGATCATCACCCCGGC
>JBDNFZ010000831.1:0-6347 GCA_041689555.1 Opitutaceae bacterium
CGGAGCGCACCACGACGCAGCCAAACGGCCCGCCCCGCCCCGAGCGCATCCCGGCGTCGGCGAGCTTCACGGCCTCGCGCATGAATGCATCGTTGCTCATGCGCGGTTGAGCGTGTCGGACATTGTTTTCGTCGCGCGGATAGGTTTCATTCGGAGCGAGCGTTAGTAAGAGCATGACACGAGACAACGTGTAACTCACTTTCCCCCTCATCTCCCATCCTTCCTTAAGTTTTCCCACCATCGCCGGCCTTGAAATTCGCGGACCAATCACACCCGCCGCCGACGAAATCTCCACGCTCCCGGCCTGCGAGTCGCTGGCGTAACGTGGGCCGCCCGGCGCTCCCGCCTCCCATGCTCACGCTCGCTACGCTCAACACCCTCGACTGCGCCGCCTTCACGACTGCGCTCGGCCATCTCTTCGAGCATTCCCCGTGGATCGAGGAAGATACTTGGCCGCGCCGGCCGTTTCGCGACGCCGCGCACCTCCACGCCGAGCTCTGCGCGACGATGCGTGCCGCCGCGCCCTCGCGTCGGCTCGAACTCGTCCGCGCCCACCCCGATCTCGCCGGCCGCCTCGCCCGCCAAAACGCCCTCACCCCCGATTCCACCCGCGAACAGGCCGGTGCCGGCCTCGACCGTCTCACCCCCGCCGAGCTCGCCGAGTTCCAGCGTCTCAATTCCGCCTATCTCGCCCGCTTCGGTTTTCCCTTCATCATCTGCGCCCGCCTCAACGCCAAGTCCGCCATCCTCGCCGCGATGCAGACGCGCCTGACCAACTCCCCCGAGGCCGAGTTCGTCACCGCCCTCGGCGAAATCGAAAAAATCGCCCTGCTCCGGCTCGACGATCTGCTCACGAGCTAAACTCCCATGCCCGGTAAACTCAGCACCCACGTCCTCGATCTCACCACCGGCCGCCCCGCCGCCGGCCTCCGCATCGAGCTGCACCGCCACGCGCCCGGGGCCGCCCCCGTGCTCCTGAAAACCGTCGTCACCAACGCCGATGGCCGCACCGATGCGCCCCTCCTCAACGCCGACGAAATCACGATCGGCGGCTACGAACTGATTTTCGACGTCGCCGCGTATTTCGTTTCGTGCGGCGTGGCCTCCCCGTTTCTCGACCGCGTGCCGATCCGATTCGCCATCGCCGACACCTCCGTCGGCTATCATGTCCCGCTCCTCGTGACGCCCTGGGCCTACAGCACCTATCGCGGCAGCTGATGAATCCCGGCGCGAAACTTCTGGGCCGCTATCTCGACGAACTCGCCCAAGTCACCGACGAGCCGGGAAAACTCACGCGCACCTTCCTCTCGCCCGCCATGGGCCGCGCCGACGCCCGCGTCTCCGAGTGGATGGTTGCCGCCGGTCTCGCCACGCGCATCGACGCCACGGGCAACCTGATCGGCCGGCTTGAATGTGCCGGCAACCCCCGCGCCAAAACCCTCCTCCTCGGCTCCCACCTCGACACCGTCCGCGACGCCGGCCGCTTCGACGGCGCGCTCGGCGTGCTCCTGCCGATCGTCGCCCTCGCCGAACTCCGCCGCCGCAAGGTCGCGCTCCCCTTCGCCGTCGAAGTGCTCGGTTTTTCCGAGGAGGAAGGTGTCCGCTTCGCCAGCGCTTACCTCGGGAGCAAAGGTTATTCCGGCCAACTCCGCGCCGCCGATCTGCGCTTCAGTGACGCGGCCGGCATCACCGTCCGCGCCGCCCTCGAAGCCATCAGCGGCGCGCCGTTTACCCCTCCCAAGTCGGCCCACCGCGCGCGCGATCTCCTCGGCTACATCGAGGTCCACATCGAGCAGGGCCCGGTGCTGGAGGCGAAAAAACTTCCCGTCGGCGTCGTCACCGCGATCGCCGGGCAGACGCGCGCCAAGCTTGTTTTCCACGGCCACGCCGGCCACGCCGGCACGACGCCGATGAATCTCCGCCGCGACGCGCTCGCGGGCGCCGCCGAGTTTACCCTCGCCGCCGAAGCCCTCGCCCGCCGCACGCCCGGCCTCGTCGCCACCGTCGGCACGATCTCCGTCGCACCCGGCGCGGCCAACGGCATCCCAGCCGAGGCGGCGTTTTCCCTCGACCTCCGGCATCCCCGCGACGCGGTGCGCCGCTCCGCGCTCCGCCAACTCCGCGCGACCGCCGCGCGCATCACGCGCCGCCGTAAACTTGCCTTCACCTGGACCACCACGCAGGACAACGCCGCCGTCGCCTGCGCCCCCGCGCTCACTGCCGCGCTCGCCGCGAGCGTGCGCGCGGTGCAGGGCCGCAGCCTCGCGCTCCCGAGCGGCGCGGGTCACGATGCGGTCGTCATGTCCGCGCTCACGCCGGTCGCTATGCTCTTCGTCCGCAGCCGCGCGGGCCTCAGCCATCATCCCGACGAGTTCAGTTCGCCGGCCGACCTCGGGGTCGCGCTCGATGTGGTCGTTGACCTGCTCGCCCGGCTCGCGCGCCCTCCTTCACTATGAAACGCACCACCCTAGTCTCGAAGAATGCCAAGGTCGCCCCCGAGCCCGAGCGCCTCGATCTCGTCGTGCGCGGTGGCAAGCTCGTCACGCCCGACGGCGTGATCTGGGCCGATCTCGGAGTCCGTCTCGGCAAGATCGTCGCGATCGCGCCCGAGATCACCGATCTCACGCACGAGACGATCGATGCCAAAGGCAGCTACGTTTTTCCCGGCATGGTCGATGCCCACGTCCACTTCAACGAGCCCGGCCGCACGGAATGGGAGGGCCTCGGCTCGGGCTCCGCCGCGCTCGCGGCCGGCGGCGGCACCACCTTTTTCGACATGCCGCTCAACTCCGAGCCGCCGGTCGTCGACGCGGCGGCCCTGCGGGCCAAACGCGCCCTCGCCGAGGAAAAATCCTGCACCGATTTTGCGCTCTGGGGCGGTCTCGTCCCCGGCAACCTTGAAAAACTCGCCGGCCTGCGCGACGCCGGGGCGATCGGTTTGAAGGCCTTCATGTGTAGCAGCGGCATCGCCAGTTTCGGCGCGTCCCACACCGCCGTCCTGCGCGAGGGCATGAAACGCGCCGCCAAGCTCGGGATGCTCGTCGCCGTTCACGCCGAAGACGACGCCCTCGCGGCCAAATTTACGGCCATTCAAAAGGCCAAGGGCGGCACCGACGCCAAGGCCTGGCTCGCCTCGCGTCCCGTTGCAGTCGAGCTCGAGGCCATCCGTATCGCGATCGAGTTGGCGGGCGAGACCGGCTGCGCGCTGCACGTCGTCCACGTCAGCAGCCCCGAGGGCATCGCCCTCATCACCGAGGCGCGCGCGCAACGCGTCGATGTCACCGCCGAGACCTGTTACCACTACCTTTTGCTCAACGACAAGGACGTCGCCAAACTCGGCGCGCCCGGCAAATGCGCCCCGCCCATCCGCGATGAAAAGCGCCGCGTGGCTCTTTGGAACGACCTCCGCACCGGCCGCATCCAGACCGTCGGCTCCGACCATTCCCCCGCGCCGCCCGAGATGAAGACCTCGAAAAACTTCTTCGAGATTTGGGGCGGGATCGCCGGGGTGCAGCACGGCGGCCAGCTCCTTTTAAGCGAGTGCGCCGCAACACTGGAAAAGGACCTCCCGCTGCTCGCCGCCGTGCTCGCCCGGAACCCGGCCCGTCGCTTCCGCATCGAGGATCGTAAAGGCTCCCTCGCCCTCGGCCGCGACGCGGATTTTTCGATCTTCAAGCTGGGCGATCCGGAAAGGATCGAGGCCGACGATCTCTGGACGCGCCACCGCATCAGCGCCTACGTCGGCCGCAAGAACCGCATGCGCGTCACGCACACCTTCGTGCGCGGCCAGGCCGCATGGCGCGACGGTCGGCTCGCGTTGCCCTCGCCGCGCGCGGAGTTCCTCCGCCCCTTCGGCTCCCTCTGAAAATAGCGCCAACCCGCTTGCCTGCCCCTGCCATCAACCCCCATCTTGCCTCCATGTCTGAACTCTTTGGCCACACCCGCGCCCGCGTCGGCTCCCGCCACGCGCTCCTCACGCCCAACAACCACGTCGCAAGCTCGCTCCCCGGTTTCACCGACGCGACGGCCATCGTGCTCATCAGCCCGGTGATGGGCGCGCGCTTCGCGCAGACCCAGGTGACGTTCAACAAAGGCGGCGCGGCCAACGTGCCCCCGAGCGACGTCGAGACCTTCGGCTATTTCATGAGCGGCGGCGGCACGCTCGGTGTGGGCACGCACCGCCAGCGTTGCGAAGAAGGCGGATTTTTCTTCGCGCCCGCCGGCCAGCCTTGGACGCTCACCGCGCCGAAGGCGGGAACGCAGCTCACGCTCTTCCAGAAAAAATTTCAGCCGCTCGCCGGCGCACCGGCGCCGCGCGTCATAATCAGCGAGGCCGCGAAAGTGAAAGGCGTGCCCTTCCTCGGCGACCCTGCGGCCAACCTCCAGGTGCTCATCCCCGACGAGCCGGCCTTCGATATGGCCGTGAATATCTTTGCCTACCAACCGGGCGGGCACCTGCCGTTTGTCGAGGCGCACATCATGGAGCATGGGCTGCTCATGCTCGACGGCGCGGGTGTATACCGTCTCGAGGACTCATGGTATCCGGTGCAGGCGGGCGACGTGATCTGGATGGGCTCCTATTGCCCGCAATGGTTCGTCGCGATGGGCAAGACGCCCGCGCGTTACCTCTACTATAAAGACGTCAATCGCCCCGCGCTATGAGCGATGCCGCCGCTCTTGCCCTGAAAATCTCCGTCGATTCCGCCGCGCTTTCCCGCCGCTTGCAGGAGCTCGCGCTGATTTCCGAGGCGCCCGCGCCGGTGGTGACCCGCGTCCTGTTCTCCGAGGCGGATCAGCGCGGGCGTGACTATGTGCGGAAGTCCGCGCGCGAGGCGGGCCTCACGTTGCGCGAGGATGCGGTCGGAAACATTTTCGCCCGATGGGAAGGCAGCGAACCCGCGTTGCCGGCGGTGGGCACCGGCTCGCACACGGATGCGATTCCCAACGCCGGACTTTACGACGGGGTGGTCGGCGTGCTCGGGGGTTTCGAGGCGTTGCACGCGCTGAAGCGCGCGGGCTTCAAACCCCGGCGCTCGATCGAGGTGGTGATGTTCACCGCCGAGGAGCCGACGCGTTTCGGGCTCGGCTGCCTCGGCTCGCGCCTGATGGCGGGCGCGCTCCTGCTGGAGAAAGCGCGCGCGCTGCGCGACCGCGAAGGGCGCTCGCTCGAGGAACTGCGTGCGGCGGCGGGCTGCACGGGCACGTTGGAATCCGTGAAACTGCCGGAAGGTTTTTATTCCTCGTTTGTCGAGTTGCACATCGAGCAGGGGCCGATCTTGGAAAAAGCGGGCGTGCCCATCGGCATCGTCGAGCACATCGCCGGACCGAGCAGCTACCGGGTCTCGCTCCTCGGCGAAGGCGGGCACGCGGGCGCGGTGCTGATGCCCGGCCGGCGGGATGCGGGCTTGGCGGCGGCGGAGATCGCGCTCGCGGTCGAGCGTGCGGCCGAGGCCAGCGGCAGCCCCGACACCGTCGGCACGACCGGCGTGTTTCGGATCGAGCCGGGTGCGGTCAACAGCGTTCCCTACCGCGCGTATTTGGAAATCGACCTGCGTGACACGCGGCTCGACACGCGCGAAAAAGCCCTCGGCGAAATCCGCCGCGCCGCCGAGGAGATCTGCGCGCGGCGCGCGGTGCGGTTGGAGTTTTCGGAGATCAACGCCGATACGCCCGCGCCCGGCGACGCCCGCACCATCGCCATCGCCGAAGAGGTGTGCGCGGAGCTGGGCCTGAAGTATCTGCGCATGGTGAGCCGCGCGTATCACGACTCGCTCTTCATGGCGCGGGTGAGCCCGACCACTATGATCTTCATCCCGTGCCGTAACGGCTGGAGCCACCGGCCCGAAGAGTATGCCTCGCCCGAGGCGATCGCGGCGGGCGTCGAAGTGCTCGCACGCACGCTGGCGCGGTTGGCGGCCTGAGCTATTCGCATGGCCCTCGATTTCATCCTCAACGGCAAACCGACGCACGTCGAAGGGCTCGCCCCGACGACGACGTTGCTCGACTACCTCCGCACGCACGGCTGCACGGGCAGCAAGCAGGGTTGCGCCGAGGGCGATTGCGGCGCATGCACCGTGGCCACCGTGGACCGCGATGCGCACGGCCAGCCGACTTACCGCGCGATCAACAGTTGCATCGCGCTGCTTCCGATGTTTGCCGGTCGCGAAATCATCACGGTCGATGGTCTCGCGGAGGGCGAAAAACTCCACCCGTCGCAGGGCTGCATGGTCGAGCACTACGGCTCGCAGTGCGGCTACTGCACGCCGGGCTTTGTCGTCTCTCTTTTCGAAGCCTACAACCGCACTGACTGCGCGACGCCGGCCAAGCTCAGCGACCAACTCTGCGGC
>JBDNFZ010000832.1:0-2880 GCA_041689555.1 Opitutaceae bacterium
GTGCGCTCCTACCGGCGCCTGCTCACCCCGACCCTCGGGGCCGAGTATGCCGGCAGAGCCTACCCGATCGTCGGCGCCGAAGATTTTCACCGCGGCAAGATCACCGACTTTGCCCTGACCGGCGTGAAAGCCCTCGACGGGCACACCCTGCAAATTCACCTCCGGGAACCGGCGACCTTCTTTCTCTATTTTCTCACCGAGCCCGAGTTCTCGCCCGTCCCTTTGGCGGTGATCGAAAAGCACGGCAACGCCTACGGTCCCGGCAACCGTTGGACCGACGAGGGCAACTACGTCGGCAACGGCCCCTTCGTCCTCAAATCCGCGCGCAACGGCCAGAAAATCGTTGTCGCGCGCTCGCCCACGTATTGGGACCGGGCCCGCGTCCCGCTCGATGAAATCCATTTCTACCCCGTCCAAAATCCGACGGACGAAGAGCGGATGTTCCGCGCGGGCCAACTCCACATCACCAACACCGTGCCGAACACCAAAATCGCCGCCTACCGCGCCAAGAACCCTGCGGTGCTGCGGATCGATCCCTACGCCGGCAGCTACTTCTATATTTTCAACGTGAAGCGCGCGCCCTTCGACGACGTGCGCGTGCGCCGGGCCTTTGCCTTGGCCATCGACCGCGAGACCTTGGTCGCCCGCGTGACCCTCGCCGGAGAAAGGCCCGCCTACAACCTCGTGCCACCTGGCCTGCTTGGCTACGAGAACACGGCCGGCTTTCGGGCCGACGTGGCCACCGCCCGCCAACTCCTCGCCGCCGCCGGCTTCCCCGGCGGCAAAGGCCTGCCGCCCATCGAGCTGCTCTACAATACCCAGGACAACCACCGCGCCATCGCCGAGGCCATCCAGCAGATGTGGCGCAAAAACCTCGGCGCCGAGGTCACTCTGGCAAACCAGGAGTGGAAAGTTTACCTCGACGCGCTGTCCAAGTCGCACGCGTTCCAAATCGCCCGGGCTGGCTGGGTCACCGCGGAGCCCCACGCTCACCTCGAACGCTGGGGCACCGGCGACGCGAGCAACCACGCGCAATGGAGCAACCCCGACTACGACCGCCTGCTCGGGGAAGCCGTCGCCGCGCCGACCGACGCCGACCGCCATGATCGCTATCGGCAGATGGAAAAAATCCTCAACGACGAGATGCCCGTCTGCCCGCTTTACTTCTACACCCTGCCCCGCCTCGTCAGCACCAAGGTCCGCGGTTTCCGCACGAACCTGAACGACTCGTTTCCGTGGCAGGAAGTCGACCTCGCGCCCTGAGCCGGAGAAATGCGGCCGGGAGTCGAGAGCTGGGAGTCGAGAGCTGAGAGCCGAGAGCCGAGAGCAAAATCAAACGGTGAGTCCCTGTGCGATGTATCTGCCGGCCTGCCACGCGTCTGAGCCGTCTGAGCCGAACTCATACCGTTGAGAACCGCGAATGGATACGAATGCACGCGAATCTCGGGACGGGGTGATCAGGTTTCGTGGCTCCGTGTTTCTTACACCATTTGGCGGGTTGACCGAACCGCTCTCGATCGGAGGGTTTCATTCGCGTCTCTTCGCGTTCATTCGCGGTTCAATTGAATGCTTCCGGCTGAGGATTGTGCTCCTATCCCAACGGCCGATGAAATCTGGGCTCTTCAAGGTCCCGGCTCTACCTCGATTCACCCAAAGTCTGGAAATTAAGTGACGGCGCTCTCAGCTCTCAGCTCTGAACTCTCAACCGCAGTCTTCCCCCTGAGCGCCCTCACCCCCGCAGCACCTCGATCCCCTCCGCTGATACCAACGTCCCGAGCGTCTTGGGCTTTAGCTTGGGTTCATCCGGGACGCGGCGCCTCCAGCCTGAATCTACCCTGCACCATGAGTCCGTTTATTACGGGACGTTAGTATGACGCTTCACGTTCCGGTCGGCGAAATCCAGATACTGCGCCCAGTCGTAAGCCGTCATGTCGTGCTTCCCCGTGCGGACGTGGTAGCGGATCGTCTCGCCCACCGGTGTATCGACCGCCGGCAACGCCGCGACGCCGAGCCCTTTTTTGCCGAACAGCGCGTAGACCGGCTCCGCGCCCAGCGCGCCCAGGAACTCCCCGCGCGGGTCAGCCCACTGGTCCTCGATCGCACTCGCGACGTAGAGCGGCCGCGGCGCGACCAGCGCGAGCAACTGGTGCTGATCGACCGGCAGCGCCGCCTCGTTGTCGTCGTAGCGGCGGAAGTTTTTCGCGAACCAATGCGGAAACCTCGCGTTGATGATGCTTACCGTCTCGCCGTAGACGCGCTTGCTCAGCGCCGCGCCGCCGCAGCCGCTCTCGTTGGAAATCACCGCCGCGAACCGTTCGTCCTGCGCCCCGGCCCAGAGCGCGGCCTTGCCCAATCGCGAGTGGCCGTGCACGACCACGCGTTTCGCATCGAGCGACACATCCGTCTCGATGTAGTCCAGCGCGCGGCTGAGGCCCCAAGCCCAGACGCCCAGAGCGCCCCATACGTCGTCCGCCCGACCCTCGGTGCCACCCGAAGAGAGCAGCGTCGGGACCCCTTCCGCCAACCCGTCCGCCCGGTCGGGCGTGAGGTCGTTGCAGAATACCGTGGCCGTCGCGTAGCCGCGCGCGATCACCGTCTCGATCTGCCACCTCTCCGACCAAGAGCCCCGCTCTTGATTCTTGGCGGTCGCCGCCGAGGCGGCGGGACGTTGGCCGGCCCGATTCGCAGTCTCGTAGGAACGCGCCGAAGTGATCGCCGGATCGGCGTGGACCGTCTGATTGCCGAAAAAATTGAGCCCGACGAACACCGGCAGCGGTCCCTTTACCCCGTTGGGTTGGTAGATCAGCAACGCCATCCGCGGACCGTCGGCCCGCTCAGAAAAATAGACGGTGATTTCCTTGCGCGTGGCCTTGCCGCCCA
>JBDNFZ010000833.1:0-6203 GCA_041689555.1 Opitutaceae bacterium
AAAGCCTTCGCGGCGTTTGGCAAACGCCAAGCTCTCCAAGCCCAATAATATGATGCCGGCCCGCTGAAGGCGGAGCAGGTTGAAATCAAGGTTTCCCATTGCGGCATCTGCCACTCCGATCTCTCGATGCTCGGCAACGACCGGGGCTTTTCAGCTTACCCGCTCGTCGCCGGTCGCGAGGCGGTGGGCACCGTCACCAAAGCCGGACCTTCGGTGAAACGCGTCAAAGTCGGCGACCGTGTCGGGCTTGGGTGGCATTCGGGCAGTTGCATGGCCTGCACCCAGTGCATGGCGGGCGACCACAATCTCTGTGCCACCGCCGAGGGAACGATCGTCGGACGCCACGGCGGTTTCGCCGACAAAGTCCGCTGCAATTGGGAGTGGGCCACGCCGATCCCGGAGGCGCTCGATCCGGCGAGTGCCGGACCGCTCTTTTGCGGCGGCATAACGGTCTTCAATCCCATGGTGCAGTTCGGGGTTCGCCCCACCGACCGCGTGGGCGTCGTCGGCATCGGCGGCCTCGGGCATATGGCGCTCCAGTTCCTCAGCAAGTGGGGTTGCCAAGTCGTGGCGTTCACGTCGAGCGAATCCAAACGCGCGGAGGCGCTGAAGCTCGGGGCACATTCGGCCGTGAGTTCGACGGACACGGACGAGTTGAAGAGGCTCACGGGCTCGCTCGATTTCATTATGGTGACGTCCAACGTCACGCTGCCGCGGGATCTTTTCATCGGCGTCCTCGCGCCGCGGGCCGGCTGCACTTCGTGGGTGCGGTGCTGGAGCCCGTCCCGGTCGGAGCGTTCTCCCTGATCATGGGCCAGAAGTCTGTTTCTGGCTCTCCGGTGGGCAGCCCGTCGACCATCGCCCGCATAGTCAACTTCTGCGCGCGCCGCTCCATCGCGCCGATCATCGAGATGTTCCCGATGTCGCGGATCAACGACGCGCTCGAGCGGTTGCGGTCAGGGAAAGCCCGTTACCGCGTAGTGCTCGAAAACGACGTCGGGTAGGCAATTTCCGGTCGGCGGTTTGTTTGGCTGCGGCTCAGCGGGTTGTCCGTTGGCGCATGCCGTGGTCGGCGGATTGATCCGTGGGCGAGGGTTGATCAAGACACCGGATCATTTCGTCGCCACAGATTGAGTGCGGTGATCTCCTCGTAAGGGTGCCGGCTCCGGTTGAAATCACGGAAGCGTATTCACAAGTAACTCCGCGACTCATTTTTAAGCTTCCTGCGACACCCTTGTCCCGAGTAAGTTAGTCCTTTCGATTTACCCCAGCGGTCGACGTCCGCTTCGATAACTTCCAATATAGCCCAAGGTTAGCAGAAGAGTTCCACTATGAATCCTAAATCAGTCCGCCCCATTCGAGCCTCCGGCATGGCTTTCGCGCCAACCTATGAGCTTGGTGTTGTTTTTCTGTTCGGTCGATTGGCCGCAGAGTTAGGTTTCGATGTTGAATTAATTCGCCCACATTTTCCGGATTGTCTGGCGAAACGAAACGGAAAGCGGTGCCGGATAGAGTTCGAACTCTGGGCGAGCTCTTATCGAAACCATCATGCAAAAGGAGCCGATTACATCGTTTGCTGGGAAAACGATTGGGAAGGGCGTCCGATAGAATTCCGCCATCTAAAAATCATCGCCTTGAAAAAATACGTCGGTGCTCCGTCCCGAGTCTTTGTGGTTGGTTGCCATGAGGCGAGGCAAGGGGCCGAACTCGATGCATCGACGAAGATCGAGTGGAGCGTCCCTGCAATAGCGCAGGTCGATGATCTCATTGTCATGTATCGGGCGGGCAAGGGAGCCTCGCAGATAAAGGATATCTGGAAATTAGTTGGTCCGTTTAAGACCTACGGGAAGCAAAACAAGGAAGGCCGATGGCCCGGGCTGCAGGCGGGTTTACAATTAGTCGCGCGGTTGAAGCACCCGCTAACGTATTCAGAGCTGGCGAGTGATAAAATCATGTGTCGTCTGCCCGTTGTCAGAAAGCGATTCATCGGGAAGACCGATATCACCTCTGACTGGCCAGCGATCCGAAGAAAGATCGTCCTCAAGAATCCTTCGGTGGAGAGCACGTTGAAGAAATACGCGGCTGATTCCAAAGTTCGTGCGGAGCCCTAAAGGAAACAAACTGAGCGATCAAGTTGCCCGCGAACTACGCGAAAGTGATTGAATGGAGATCGGGTTAATGGATTTATCCCCTGAAGGTGAAATCCGGAATGGTGTAGAAAAGGCGTTGAGCGGGTGCCGGTAAAGACCAACTGCCATCCGCAGCGCGTGATCGTCGCTTATCCGGGCATCATCCGCCGCAGATACGCATCGAACAGCGACATGGTAAAGCCGGTGTCGCCGTTGGCGGTGCTGTAGATCATGCCCTTTGATATCAACGAGGAAGGCACCGGGGCGACACTGCGCACCGCCATCGTGAGTTATCGGCGATTTCGCCCGAGCGGTGCGGGCTTGCGCCGAGCGTGGCCATGGCACGTATAACGTCTTTTTCGCGCGGGTGAGGCGGTCGAAGCGCACCCGGAAAACCCTTCGTCCAAGCGATGGAGCGAGGATTCGGTGGCGCGGGCCACCACGGCGGCGTCAATCTTCGGCTTCGGCGTGAGGTTCCACACCTGATAGCCCCACTCTTGCAGGAAATAGGGGTAGCCCTGCGTCTGCCCGTAGATGGCGTCGATGGGCTTCTGCTGGAACACCACGCCGGCACGTTCGGCGGGCTCGACCAAAGCCAAGCGAGCGTCGGCCAGCGAGAGCGGGCCGATTTCAGGATAATCGGAGAGGCGTTCGGCGTAGGATTTCGAGCCTCCGGCCAAGCCCGCGACCTGCGGCAGGGAATCCGAACGGGGGATTCCGAACGGGATCGGGCTTTTTGGTATGTGGCTCGGCGTTCGCAGCGGGCCAGAGAGGGGCGTGGGGGCGGACTGAAGTCCGCCCTCCTGGGTCCATGGGCGGATTTGCGGCACAAGGTGGCCGCAGGGCGGCTTCTTGACGGGACTTAGCGGAGCATCTTGATGCCTGCATGCGAACCACCTTGACGCTCGATTCCGATGTCGCCGCCAAAGCGCGCAAAGGCGCGGCCCGGCTGGGCAAGCCGTTCAAGGACGTGATCAACCACGCGCTCCGCATCGGGCTCGACGAGGTCCTGACGCCGCCGACGGCCAAACGCTACCAGACCCAGCCGCGGCCGCTGGGTCTGCGTGACGGACTCAACTATGACGACATCGCCGGGTTGCTGGCGGTGGGCGAAGGCGAGGCGCACCGGTCATCCTCGTCGATGCCAACATCCCGCTCTATGCGGAAGACAGTCTCTCGGAATACCACGGGTTCATCCGCGCGTGGAGGGATGCCCAACTGAGCGGCTCCGAACCGGTCGCCCTCTGCTGGCCGGTGCTGACGGCCTTTCTCCGCATCGGCACCAATCCGCGCAGCCTCCGCCGTCCGCTGACGCTCCGCGAGGCGTCCGCCCGCGTGCAGAGTTGGCTGGACCAGCCTTGCGTGACCGTGATTCAGCCGACCGGCGACCACCGGGAAATCTTCCAGCGTCTGCTGCATGAAGGCCGCGCCGCCGCCAACCTCGTCTGCGACGCCCATCTCGCCGCGCTCGCCGTCGAGCACAATTGCACGCTCTGCTCCACCGACTCCGATTTCGCCCGCTTCAAAAGCGTCAAGTGGAGCAACCCGCTTGAACAGGCGTGATTCGGGTTGCCGGCTTGAGGTGCATAGTCGGCAAAGAATCCGATCAGGGGGTCGGGCTTTGTGATTTTTGGCTCGGCGGTTGCGGCGGGCGAGAGCTGGGCTTGGGGGCGGACTGAAGTCCGCCCTACTGCGGAATCCGAACGGGGCGAATCCGGACGGAGTCGGGCTTTTTTGTTCTTGGCTCTGCGGTTGTGGCGGGCGAGAGCGGGGTGTGGGGGCGGACTGCAACCGCCCTACTGGGTCCAGGGGTGTTCGGGCCAGGTGTGGACGAGGCCGGCTTTGACGGGGTTTTGGCGGATGTAGGTGACGCAACGGGACCACTCGGCGTCGTCTCGCATCCAACGGTCGAACCATTCCCTTTGCCAAAGTGTGCCGGTGCGGCCGAGCGCGGCGTTAATGCGGCGGGCCGACCGGCCCTTGATCGTGCGCATCATCTGAGGCAACGAGAGCATGCACTTCGACGTAGGGATCAGGAGCGCATGCCAGTGATTGGGCATGATGGTGTAATGCGGCACCTCGACGTCTTTGTTGCAAAGCGAGCAGAGTTCGTCGGCGATGATTTCGGCGGCGGCGGACGAGGCCAACCAGGGGTGGCCGTGACCCGCGTCGAGATACTTCTCCATCGTGTGAAAATACTGCCGCTGAAGAGCGATGAACCCTGCGGAGTGCGGCTCGATGGATTGAAGCGTCGCTTGGATTTCGGATAGGCGAGCGACGATTTCCTCGGGCAGGCTATCGTGACAACGGACGGTGACAAAGTATCGGCCGCCTTTTACTTCCCAGTGGGAAGCTTCCCTCGGATGAATCGCGTGGTAAGTGTCGGCCGAGTCATACGGGGAACCTGATGCGCGGCAGCGAGGCGGCAAGGAAAGTAGGGCGGACTTCAGTCCGCTCGGGGTCGGGACTGGTGCGCGAAGTTGGGTGAAGCGAGAGAGGTGGCGCGGGGCGGAGGGCGGACTGAAGTCCGCCCTACTTTAGGGTGAGGGCTTCGTCGGTAAGCGTGAGCGTGTCGGTCTTTCCGTCGGGGCGGGTGATGGTGAGCGTGCCGTCGGTTTCTGAGACCGCGAGTTGCGCGGGCGTGGGGCCGCGCTCGGGCCAGAGGACGGAGTAGACGGTGAATTCGGCGGCGGACTCGTTGCTTTCCAAGGTGAGGTGCTGCTGCGGGGTCCATTTGCCGGTGAGGTAGGCCCCGCTGACTGCGCCGGTGGCGTATTTCGGATCGAGCGGGACAGGGAATTGGTCGGTCACGGTCGCGCGCCAGGATACGTCGGGCGCGATGACCCGCGTGGTGAGCGAGGCTTTTTTCTGCGCGCCGACGACGGTCGCAGTGCCGGTGGTGGCTTCCCACGTGAGGTTGCGCTCGGCGTGAGTGAGCCAAGAGAGTTTGCCGGGGGTCGTGAGCACGACGCGGTCGCGCAGGACGACGTAGCGGGAGTCGATGAAGACGAGGTCGCGGGTGACACGCTGGACGCGGCCTTCTTCCTTTTGGCCGGTCTGGTAGGCGACGGTGGCGTCGCCGGTGGTCCAGACGGTGCGCGGGGTTTCTTCGTAGCGAGTGATCTTTCCCGTGGCGGCTTTGCTCTGCGCCTTTTGGCCAAGACCGTCGATCAGCAGGGCGTTTTTGGAAATCGTCTGGCGGGTCCAGTCGCGGTGGTGGGGCGAGTTGTGGAATTCGCGGTAGGCGGAGTTGATCGCGAGGCTTTCGCCGTAGGCGTTTAGGATGAAGGCGTTTTGGTCGGCGTGGCTGTGGCTGAAGGAGCCATATTGGGACGACTTGAACGTGACGTGGATGTCGTCGGCGGGGCGGCCGAGCGCGCTGTGGAGCGACACCCAACCGACGTCGCGGAAGTAGCGGTGGGCGGGCAGCGTCGAGAGGGCGACGGGGGCGGGGAGCGGGCGGGCGGAGGCGATGAAGTTGCGAAAGAGGAACTCGGCGGCGGTGGGGTAGCTGCGGCCGAGGTCGTCGAGGCCCTTGTCGATGGGGCGGGCGCGGGTGTCGGTGGCGAGCGCGGCGTAGGCGAGGAAGGTGCCGTTCTGCTGCACGCGGGCGACGTGCTCCATGTAGTCGGCGATGACGGGCTCGAGGTTGAAACGGCCGGCGTTGGAGACGTCGCCGAAGGTGGTGTGGGCGTAGGGTTGGACGTTGTAGACCGCGAAGAGCGGGGAGGCTTTCCAGAACGGCGAGGCGTAAGCGAGGGGATCGCCGAGGGCGAGGAGGGCGTCTTGGAAGGCGGCGTGTTCGAAGATGCCGCGCCAATAGGCGGCGCCCTCGCCCCAGCCTCCGTCGTCGCCGCCCCACGGGCTGAATTGGTCGCGGTAGAATTTGTAGGCGTAGGCCCACCACGCGCGGGCTTCGGGCAGATCGTCCCAGAGGGCGAGGGCGGTGAGTCCGGTCATGGGCATGAACCGGACGGGATGGGAGGAGATATCGGAGGCGATGGAGTTGCGCCGGGTTTTCGAGATGTCGCCCTCTTCCTCGATCCAGGCCACGGAGCGCGCGCCGCGGATCTT
>JBDNFZ010000834.1:0-3304 GCA_041689555.1 Opitutaceae bacterium
CAGCGCGGTGGCGGCGGCGTGGGCGGTCACATCGTCCACCTGCAAGGCGCAGGTGCGGCCGGTGGCGTGGCGGCGCTCTTTATGGTCGGAGAGTTCCATGGGGACAAAGTTTTCAAGAGGAATGATCGGCCCGGTTGGCCAAAACTTGAGGCAAATCGAAGGCGGGCGCGCACCGTTGCCCGGCGGAGGCGCCGGCGCACGTTCGGCCGCAACCTACCCCGTCCATAATCGGGTATGGTGGCGGGTGCCCAAGGGCCGCGACGTCCCGGCCTTGCGCGAAGAACCTTACGTCGCGCTTGCACCCGCGCGTTCCTGAGTTTCGCTCTGGGTGCGTCGCGTCCCAGCCCTTTCTTTCCCCATGCCCGTTATCCCCGCCAGCAAGACCCAGCCCAGTTATGATGTGATCGTCCTCGGCTCCGGCGCCGGCGGCGGCCAGACCGCCTACACCCTCGCGATGGAGGGCGTGAAAGTCCTCATGCTCGAGGCGGGGCGAAATTACGATCCGGTGAAGGAGACGCCGATGTTCCAGACCAACGATCAGGCGCCCCTGCGCGGATCGAGCACGCCGGACAAACCGTTTGGCTTCCACGACTCCACGGTCGACGGCGGTTGGGAAGTCCCCGGCGAGCCCTACACGAGCGCTTCGAGCGATCCCGCGCGGAAATTCTGGTGGTGGCGCGCGCGGATGCTGGGCGGTCGCACCAACCACTGGGGTCGCATCTCCCTCCGTAACGGCCCTTACGATTTCAAGCCGTATTCCCGCGACGGCCTCGGCCTCGACTGGCCCATCGGCTACGACGACGTCGCGCCCTACTACGACAAGGTCGAGATGCTCATCGGCGTCTACGGTTCCAACAACGGTCTCGAAAACACGCCCGATTCCTCGCCCGGGGTGTTGCTCCCGCCGCCCAAGGCCCGCGCCGGCGAACTCCTCGCGCAGAACCGCGCCAAGAAGCTCGGCATCCCCGTCATCCCCATCCACCGCGCGGTCCTCAGCGTGAAGCAGGACGCCGACACCATCCCGGCCAAGCTCCACCCGAAGAACCCCACGGCCCAGCGCATCCTCGCCCAGTCGATGCGCGAGCGCGCCGCGTGTTTCTGGGCGACGAATTGCGGCCGCGGTTGCTCCACCCGCGCCAACTACCAGTCCACCACCGTCCACCTCCCGCCCGCCCTCGCCACCGGCAACCTCGACATCCTGCCCAACGCGATGGTGCGCGAGGTCACGATGGACGAAAACGGCAAGGCCACCGGCGTGATCTACATCGACCGCGTCACCGGCGAGGCGCACACGTTGAAGGCGCGCGTCGTCGTGCTCGCGGCGAGTTCCGCCGAGTCCGTGCGCGTATTGCTCAACTCGAAATCCGTGCGCTACCCCAACGGCGTGGCCAACTCCAGCGGCCTCGTCGGCAAATACATCATGGACACCGTGGGCGCGCGGCTCGGCGGGCAGATCCCGTTGTTGGAAAACCTCCCGCTCCACAACGAGGACGGCGCCGGCGGCAACCACGTCTACGTGCCGTGGTGGCTCTATCAGGAGCAGCACGCCGGCAAACTCGACTTCGCGCGCGGCTACCACATCGAGTTTAGCACCGGCCGCGGGATGCCCGGCATGGGTGCCGCCACCGGTGTCGCCAACCTCACGGGCGGCAGCTACGGCCGCCAGTTTAAGGAAGACGCGCGCCGCTACTACGGCTCGTTCATCGGCTTCGCCGGCCGCGGCGAGATGATCCCCAACGCCGATTCGTTCTGCGACATCGACCCCGTCGTGAAGGACAAATGGGGCACCCCGGTGCTCCGCTTCCACTGGAAGTGGTCCGACCACGAGACCCGCCAGGCCGCGCATATGCAGCGCACCTTCGTCGACATCATCACCGCGATGGGCGGCAAGCCCGGCAAACCCGACCCCACCGGCTCCGCCGCGATCGAGGCCGGCGGCAAGATCATCCACGAGGTCGGCGGCACCATCATGGGCACCGACCCGAAGAAATCCGTCACCAACCAATGGTGCCAGACTTGGGACGTGAAGAACCTCTTCGTCACCGACGGCGGCCCCTTCGCCAGCAATGCCGACAAAAATCCCACCCTCACCATCATGGCCCTCGCCTGGCGCGCCAGCGACTACCTCATGGCCGAAATGAAGAAAGGAAATCTCTGACATGAACAACCCGGAAAATCCCCCGCCCGCCGCGCCGCCCGCCCTCCGTCCGCGCATGGACCGCCGCACCGCGATCAAGTGGATGTTCACCGCCGCCGCCGCCGTCTCCGTGCTCGACCGCGACGCCCTCGGGGCCGCCGCGCCCGCCGCCGGTGCGCCCGCGAAGCCCGCAGTCGGCTACGGCACCGATCCCGAACTCAACAAGACTTACAAGCCCGGCGATCTCTGGCCGCTCACCTTTACCGACGACCAGCGGCGCACGGCGACGACCCTCTGCGACGTCATCATCCCCGCCGATGTGAAATCACCCGCAGCCTCGGCCGTCGGCGTGCCCGACTTCATCGACGAGTGGATCAGCGCGCCGTATCCCGACCAGCAGTGGGACCGGACGGTTATCCTCGAAGGCCTCGCATGGATGGACGCGGAGTCGCAACGCCGTTTCGGCAACGATTTCTCCGCGCTGGTGGCCGGCCAACGCCGCGCGCTCTGCGACGAGATCTGCTTCGTGCCGAAGGCGAAGCCGGAGTTTGTCGCCGCCGCGCGGTTCTTCAACCGCTTCCGCGACCTCACCTCAGGCGGCTTCTACTCCACGCCTGCAGGGATGAAGGACATCGGCTACGTCGGCAACGTGGCGACGGTGAATTTTGACGGCCCGCCCCTCGCCGCGCTGAAGCAACTCGGTCTGGCCTGAGCGGGGCCGGCCGCATCTGGTTTTCGATCCGGTCACCCCGCCGACACTGCCCGCGTGCCACCGCCGGACGGAGCACAACAGGAAGCGACCTCACGACGGCGCTGAACCCGGGCTTGAGTTCGTAGTCCCGGCTTTAGCCGGAATCCGACCACGGCCAGACCGGGCTGAAGCCGGGACTACCAACTCGCGACCGCGCCAGCCGCGCTTCTCTTGGCGCCCGGTCATTCCGGCCCGGGGAAATTTTCGTTTGCTTCCGCCCCGCCCGCTCCGCTTTCTCTCCCGTTCACGCAGTCGCATCACCGTCTAAATATAATACCACACTATCATGGCTGAACTCGTAGGAAACGTCTTGGTGGGCCAATCCGGTGGCCCCACCTCCGTCATTAACGCCAGCGTCGCGGGCATCATCGCCGAGGCGCTCAACCACGAGTGCATCGAGGAGATTTACGGCACGC
>JBDNFZ010000835.1:0-7406 GCA_041689555.1 Opitutaceae bacterium
AGGCGTCCCATAAACGCGCTTACGTCGGCGCGACCCCGCGGAACCGGCAGATTCAGGCTCTCCAAGAGCTGGGCAGGGAGCGCGGCGGCGATAGTCCTCGACTCGAATTCTGCGGTGGGGTCTTCGTCGGGCATCACCTTGGTTGGCGGCAATGGAATGTTGTCCAAGCGGAGCATAAGCTCGGTGACCCAATCGGTGAGCGCGGCTAGTTTGGTGTAATTGAGCATCTCCGGCGTATCGCTTGGTTGGTGGTAGTGCTCCCAGAGACCGCAGGAAAGGAAGAGGTATGGATGCTTATGGATGCGGAAAATATGGTGATCGCTCAGATCCGGAACGTAGCTGTTGAGCACTGCGATGGCGGCGATCCCGGCCGGTGCAGGTGTTGATTCGATCAGACCGGGAAGCGCGGGATGGCTCTCGGCTCCCTGAACGCACACGAGGCGACGAATCTCTTCGGGGGTTGCTTCCCCTAGCGACCGAAAACCGACATCGTGGCCAATCAGGTCGCAGATCAGCGCGGCATGGAAGCCATGCCGACCAGCCTGATGTTCGTAAAAGTGAATACTCCCCATCGAATCCGTTAAAAAATACGGAGGCTCCTCGGAGTCGAAAATGGCCACGATCACATCATGGCGGAGCAGTCCGGGGCGAATCCGCGCCGCGACTTCGAGCGTGAGGGCCACGGCGGCGGCGTTGTCATCCGCACACGGCGCATCGATCACGCTGTCGTAATGGGCGCCGATTAGGATGGGAGAAAGAGACTGGTCTCGACCGCAGATAAGGCCGGCAAAGTTGGTAAAGGCCGTGCCGCGTTCATTCTGAAACGGGAGCGCGAAGGAGTCTCCCGCATAGAATTGCAGCTCAAGTCTGGCCATTTGAGCCGCCACCCACTGCTCCGCAATCGCGTGTCCAGGTCGGCCAACGCGGCGTCCTTCCGGCAGCGCGAGACCGCGAACTAATGCTTCAAGACGTTGAGCTGTTTTCATCGGGGAATTTTGACCTAGAAAACGCGATTTTAACACCTTTAAGTCAGTTCTTTTATAATTTTGAAAACTTCCGCAAAATGATACGCGACAAATGTTTAATTTGACTTAGAGTTAACCCTTGGACCCCTGTTTCGTCCCGGATATGCGAATAGGCCCAACACGATGTCGAAGCCTGGATTTATCGGTGGAAAATCTTTATTAAACTCCCGGCTTGGGCCCACGAATGTCGCGGCCTGCGGCTGCTATCTTAGCGCCCTTCGGGAGATGGGAGGACACTCCGCTAGGCCGACGCTTTAATTCCTTTCGGTAGTGGAGGGCCGGACGCAGCGTTGACTGGTTCCGGGGCGAACGGAGTGTTCGGATTTCTCATGAAACGCAAAGAACGCTATCTCGTGCGGCCGGATGAAGTAGTCATCACGCGACAGGGCGAATCCGCCATCATCGCCTACAAAGAAGCCGGCGTGCATACAACGCACCTGACGATCGGGCCGGCCATCGCCGCTCTGAGCGATACCCAGATCGTCGAACTCTACAACGAGACCTTGCGGGCGCAGGCTGCGCTCGCGGCGAATTACAAGCATATCGCGGTGGAAGTGCCGCTAGGCTCTCCGCAAATTCAGTATGTCAAGGCCTCTCACCAGTGGGTCCCCCGAGGGAGTGTGTTGCGCTGCGAGATTCGCGACGACGCAGACGGCCAATTGGTCGTCGTGATCGACGAGCGCGAACTGTCGCTGGAAGACTTCGGCCGGCTGCTCGTCGGTCACGCCGGTTGGGGCATGCGCATCGAAATCGTGCCCGAGGATCGGCTCCACCATCGTCCAGCGCTCGAAGTGAGAGAGCCCGGCCGAAAATAGTAACCCAATCACGTCAACTATCCTGGAGCTACAACTCTTCCGACACGCCAGCTGCGTGGCGCGCGACAGAGGGGGCACCAAGTCCGCGTTCATCCTACTCAACGCCATGGCGGAGGGGATTAGTTCGAGGAGCATGTATTGTGGACGGTCGATCTTTCTGCCTTGGGGCATAGCCCTAAGACTTAACGATCTGGCTACAACCTCCGGTTGCTTTGACGACTTTGATTTGGGCGGGGATTCGCTCCTGCATTGCCGGGACATGGGAGATCACGCCGATGGTCTTACCGGTCGACTGAAGATTTTCCAACGCCGACATCGCGACCTCAAGGGTATCGCCGTCCAGGGAACCGAAGCCCTCGTCGATGAAGAGGGAATCGATCCGGGTGTTGCCGCTCGCCAACTCGGAAAGGCCGAGGGCGAGGGCGAGGCTGGCGAGGAAGCTCTCGCCGCCGGACAAGCTTTGCATCGGCCGAGGTGCATCGGCTTGATAGTGGTCGATAATCTCCAGTTCCAGACCGCCCGCTTCGTCATCGGCGGCGCGGCGAATCGAGTAGCGCGGATTGAGCTGCCGGAGATGGCGGTTCGCCAACACCGTGAGGCGCTCCAGCGTCAGCCCTTGGGCGAACCGAGCGAATAGCGAGCCGTCGGCGGAGCCGATCAGGGCCCGTAGTTTGTCCCATCGGACATACTCCCGGTGCGCCGCTTCAATTTGAACCGTGAAGGTTGCTTGTCGGGCGCGTTGATCGTCGTCGTTTTTTAGGATCGCCCGCATTTCACCGAAAGAGCTTTGCAGACTGCCGGATTCCTCGCTGCGGGCGGTATGATCCGACAGCATCGCCTGAAGATTTGGCGCATCGATGCCGGCCGATGGCGGGAGTGCGGCTCGTCGCTTCTCCAAGCCGGTGGCTTGGGTTGCAAGGGTAACGTGGCTTGTCTGCAAGCGACGACGCAGCTCGGTGTGGGTCTTGGCTTCTGTCGCGGTTAACACCGCGCCGCGCAGGTCTTGATCGGAAATAAAACCGGCGGCGGCGGCGGCTTTTTGCAGGCGATCGGCCAGTGCCTGATGTTCCGCGGTGCGGCCGATGACCGCGGCGTGGAGTCGAATCCTTTCTTGCATGGCGGCGGTATTCTTCTGGCGAGTCGCGTCGCTGGTAGTCTGCGCTGTGGTCACATCGTCACGGAGGCGCTTGAGGGTCGCCTCAGCCTGCCGTTGGGCGTCGGCGACAACATCGTTTCCAAACTTGCCCCTCCGAAGACTCTCCTGCGTGCTGACCTTATTCTGCGCCTCCTTGAGGGTTTTAAGGGAGGCATTGACCGCTGCCACCGCTTTCGTGTGCTGCTCGGCGAGGATTCCGCACTTTGAATTTAGCGCGCCAAGATCGGTGTCGCACTGCGCTGCTTCCGCTTGGCGGGCGGCGTAACTCGCTGCGCGTTTTTTGAGTTCAACGAGCAATCCCGGAATTTCCGGAAGGTCGGTGACGACGCTCCCGAAGGGAACGAGCAATTGCCCCAAGATTTTCTGCTCTTTGAGCCAAGTATTACGATGGCTTTCAAGGGTTGTTCCGAGCGCGGGCAATTGCCCCTGAGCCTGTTCGACGAGCGCCTTATGCTTGGAAATTTCGCTGCTAAATCGGTCGGTTGCGGTTTGGGCGCTTTGTTGGTCTTGCTTCGCTTTCTGTAGCACGACCTCCGCCGCGCGGCATGCGCTCACCTGCTGGATGCGGCGTGCTTCCTCGGCCCGGGCAGTCACGAGCCGGGCCGCCTGAAGCGATTCGTTGTCTGACTGGTCGGCCAGACCGAACGGCGTGGCGGCGATGGCCCAGGCTGAGACGAGTGCGGTATAGGCGATCTGCAGTTTCACCTGCTCGCCGGCCAGGCGTTTTTGATCGCCTACGAGAACACCTTGCCGCTTGTCCGCAGCGGTGAACGAGCCCTGAGCGTTGGTCGTGGCGGATTCGGCCTCGGAGACGTCACGGCGAATCGTTGCCAACTCCGCGGAAGGTTGGGCGCCGGCCGCGGCGTAGGGGTGGTGCGCCGAACCGCATAGCGGGCATGGGGCGTCGCTTTGCAACGTGGTGCGGTGTTCCTCCAGCGACTGCACTTTTTCGGCGAAGGCCAGCGCGATGCGTCGGGCGTTCAGGAGTTTCGTTGCGGAATCGAGCTGCTGCTTGAGATTGCTGACGAGGGTGGTCGAGGTTCCCAACTCGGTGTTCGTATCGGTCGATTGCTTGACGCAAGTGGCCAGTTCGTTCCTCGCCGTGCGTAGCCTCCGGGCGTCAGCGGAGAGCCCGTCCAGGGCGAGACGGCGTTCCTGGGTTTGGTCGCGGTGTTCCTCGATCTCGCGCAGCGAAAGATTTTCACCGACTGTCCCGAGATCTGAGCTCGCAGCGCGGACCGCGGCCGTATGGGTTTTGAGGGTGGCTTCGAGCGGGGGGAGTTTGCCCTCGAACGAGCGGACCAGGGTTTGCAACTGCCCGACTTCATGTTGGCGCAGGTCCAGGTCCTTTTGGGCCTTAACAGCCGACTCGTCGCTTGCCGTCCATCGCGAGGAGGCGGCTTGGATTTCCGGGAGGTGAACCGCGAGGTTGGCGTCGCTTGCGTGAGAGGAGATCCAAGCCGTGACGATCGTGTGAGCGTCGGCCGAGGCTTTTAGGGTGGAGCGTTCACGGGTTAACGAGGCCGTTAAGTCCACGACCGTCTTCTCGAGGTCCGCGTGATGGGAGGCGGTTAAGCGCAGGGCCTCGCCGGCGGTTGCCAAGCCGTTGTCGAGTTCGGTTACTTCGCGCCAAAGGAGTTGAAGCGTGGCGGTGCGAGTCTCGTCGGCGGTGAGGACGGTCTTGGCCCTTTGCGTTGCAGTTTCGGCGAGCTGCAAGCGTTCAGCAAGGGCCGGCAGGGTGGCCTCCAGAGCCTGAAGGGCGGTTTGATCCTTTGCGTTCTCCGCTCCGAGCCGATCAACTGAAGTAATGTCCGCTATGAAGGCGGCTGCCTTTTCATGGCGCTCAAGCTGGGCGAGCGCGGGTGCGGCAATGCGGGTGGCGTTCGCATGGTCTTTTTGCTCGGTTTCGAGCTGCCGGCCGGCTGTTTCAATTTCCAGCCAAGTCCGGGCCTCATTTGTGCGCTTCGCGAGATCCTGCAGGAGAGCGCTGAGGATAATGAGGCGTCGGCTGTTTTCGGCCAATGCGGCTTCGTGCCGCTGGCGCTCCTCGGAGGTGAGCACGGCCACGGCGGCGTGGGTGTTGATGAGGATAGCGTGGGCTTGCTGAGCCGCGTCCGCCCGCCCGTATGCGGCTCGGGAGATGTTTTGATAGATGAATGTCCCGGTTACCTGTTGGAGGAGATCGGTGCGCTCTTTCGGCCCGGCTTTCAGAAACGCGGCAAAGTCGCCTTGGGCGAGGAGGACCGAGCGCAGAAAGCGATCATAGTCGAGACCGGTGAGTTCCAGAATTTTCGCGTCGGTATCTTTGATGCTTTCGGCGATGATGGTGTCTCCCGGGAGTGCGACCAAGCGGCGCTTGGCCGGCTGGATCTTGCCGTCGGGTTTTCTGCGGGCGCGCTGGAGCTGCCAGACGCCGCGGAACGTGCCAGCGGCGCAGGAGAAATCGACCTCCGCGGAGCACTCGCCGGTTTGCCGACTCATTACATTTTCCGGATTGGAGGTCGTGCCGTAGCGTGCTGCGCGGCCATACAGCGCGAGGGTGATCGCATCCAAGATCGTGGACTTCCCGGCGCCGGTCGGTCCGGTGATCGCAAAAAGCCCGGAGTTGGAAAGGGGAGGCTGCGTGAAATCGATTTCGTTCTTTCCCTGGAGTGAGTTCAGGTTCGTGAGCTGGAGGCGTAGAATCTTCATGATGCTTCCTCCTTGGGGAGGGTCACGTCGGAGTCGTGCAATCCGCTCATTAACTCGGCGAAGGTATGGACGAGGGCTTGGCCCTCGGGTGAATTTGGGTCGATGGTCTCGCGGCGAAGGCGTTCGACAAAGACCTCTTCGGGGCGAAGGTCGTCGAGCGATGGTGATAACGCGGATTCGCCGTTCGAGGTGCCGACGGCCACCAACTGTGGCGGAAGGACTTTGAGCACTTCCAGCCGAAGCGTATCGGTCGATTCCCGGACTTGCCGGGCGATGTCGGGATGGGAGCGGCAATCCGACACGGTCAGTTCCACCCACGGAACCAGGGCTTTATCCTGTGGACTTTGGTAGGGCGCGAGGTCGGCCGCGATTGTCGCCGCCGTGGTCGTGAGCCGAAGAAGCGGGCGAAATAGCGGAATCGCGATTTCGCGCTGCGTGAGGACGCCACCATCGAGGTCGATCACCCGGATTTGTTTGGCCAGGTCGACTTCATCGAAACTCAAGGGAATAGGGGAGCCGGCGTAGCGCACGCGCTCATCGCCGCCGACACTCTGCGGGCGGTGGATGTGCCCCAGCGCCGTGTAGGCAAACCCTTCGAAGCAGTTGGCGTTGACCGCGCCAAGGTTGCCGATGTGAATGGTGCGTTCACTCGAGCTCGAGTTGCTGCCTAAAGCGGTGAGATGTCCGGTGCCGATGATCGGGCGTCCGCCTGCCTTAGCCTGCCCGGCAGCGTAGACGCGGCGGTAGTGATCGGTGATACCCTGACGGATGGCCGCTGCGACCTCGTCGGCCGATTGGCCGGCTGTGGCGGTGCGCACGTCCCGTTCCCGAAGATAAGGAACGGCACAAACCACAGCGCCCTCGAGCTCCAGCACGGACTCGACGAGATCGATCGGCGGCGTAGCGACGACCGAGACAGCGAGGGCACGTAGGATCTCCTGCGGGGCCTGCAAATTTGCGGGCGAATCGTGATTCCCGCCCAGGATGAGCGTGCGGCACCCCACGGTCGTTTTGAGATCGCTGAGAAAATTGTAGTAGAGCCTAAGCGCGTCCTGCGGCGGCGACGCGACGTCGAAGATATCGCCGGCGACAATCAAGAGATCCGGCCGCAAATCGGCCAGTTGGATGAGTAGCCACTCTAGGAATGCTTTTTGTTCCGGGAGGCGGTCGTGGTCGATCAAACGTGCGCCAAGGTGCCAATCTGCGGTGTGGACGATTCGGGTCATTGGGGGTGGGCGGAATTGATAGAGCGTTGTTATCGCGGCCCGTAACTTAACAGGACGGGTAGGACAAAGGATGGGGTAGGGGGGCAGGTCGAAAACAATTCCATAACGTGAGTTCCGGGACGCCGAAAATCCGGACTGCGACGTAAAATGTCGCATGCCTTGGGTAGAATCTTTCACTTCTGCCGGCGTGCGCTTCGCAAAGCAGTGCGGTTTGCACACCACGTTTCAAATCTATGCCAAAAGCCTCCGTTCAATTCGCGATCGCCCGCCAATGGGAGATGCTGAAAAAGCTTCCGTCGCGCGGACCGGGTATCACGGCCGCCCAACTCACCGCCTACTTGCGGGAAGAAACGGGCTTCACAGTCAGCAAACGCACCGTCGAGCGCGACTTGATCGAACTCGCCGGCCAGTTTGGCATTCACTGCAACGAGCAATCCGTCCCCTACGGCTGGCACTGGCTTCCCGGCAAGCAGTGCGATTTCACGAGCGTTGA
>JBDNFZ010000836.1:0-4092 GCA_041689555.1 Opitutaceae bacterium
GCTTCCACCACCGCCCGGCGTTTTTCATACCTGCGCTGCTCCTGTCCGTTGGATTTCTTATTTTTTGATCTCGGTCGGTTCATAGACGGCGAAATTACTGATAAATTCAATTAATGCACGAACTTTTGCAACGATTAATACGCCTACTACGCGTATCGCGACTACGCGCGTGCGACGGACCAATACCAAAAACTCGCGCGGCTCCAGCCCAACGACCCCACGGTCTTTTCCTCGCTCGGCCTGATCCAGCGTCGGCAGGGCCGCTGGGCCGAGTCGCTGGTCAATCTCCGCCGCGCCGTGGAGCTCGACCCGGCCAACGTGAGCTATGCCCGCGCCCTGCTGAGCTCGTTCCAATACGTCCGCCGTTGGGACGATGCCCGGATCATGCATAACCGGATCGTCGCGCTGCTGCCCGGCCAGCTCCGCGAGGAATTCGACCGGGCTCGGGGCGAATTCGCGGCCACGGGGTCGTTACGGGCGGCCGACGATTTGATGGCGCGCCTGAGCCCGGCGCAGCGCGATGCGCCGCAGGGAATCTTTTGGCGCAGACAATGGTCTTACTTCCGGGGTGATTACGCCGAGTTCAAACGGCTCGATCAGTTTCAACCCGCGTTCGAGGATGAGGAGGCTTCGGCGCTTTCGGCCATCGATGCCGGGGGCGTTTACTGGGCGAGTGGGGACACGACCGCCCTGCGAGCCCGGATCGAGGGACCGCTGGCCGAATGGCGCGAGCGCACGGAACACGAGCCGACCAACGTGATCGCCTGGAGCTATGCCGGCGTGATGGCGGCCCTGCTCGGCGACGCGCGCGAGGCGGTGGAGTCGGTGCGTAAAGCGACCGAACTGATGCCTGCGACGCGCGACGCCATCGACGGCCCAGATCAACGAATATGGCTGGCGGGGGTTTATGCGGTGACGGGTGACAAGGATCGCGCCATCGCGGAACTCGCCCGGTATTTCGAGCAGCCGGGGAGCCACTCCGTCGCCAGCATCCGCAGCCTCCCCGACTTCGCGAGGATCCGCGGCGACCCGCGCTTCGAGGCGCTGCTCGACGATCCGAAAAACAACGCGCCGCTGTTTTGAGCGTAACGAAGAACCTGGACCGCGAGCGCGACGGCGCGGACGCTTTGATCGCGCCGCTGGCCGCGCCCGCTTGCCTCCCGCCGGTCCCCGGCTGATTCTGCGGAATGCTCGCCATCCGCATCCACGAAACCGGCGGTCCCGAAAAGCTCCGCGCCGACGACATTCCCGTGCCCGAGCCCGGCGCGGGCGAAGTCCGCATCCGCGTCGAGGCGGCCGGGCTCAACTTTATAGATACCTACCAACGCAGCGGGCTCTACGCGGTGCCGCTGCCGTTTACGCTCGGCGCGGAGGTCGCCGGGGTCGTGTCGGCGGTGGGCGCGGGCGTGACGGAGCTTGCTATCGGCGACCGCGTCGCGACCGCGAAGGCCAGTGGCGGCTACGCGGCCGAGGCGCTCGCGCCGGCCGCGCACGTCGTGAAAATCCCCGCCGACGTCGGCACGCAGACCGCCGCGGCGCTCATGCTCCAGGGGCTCACGGCGCACTACCTCGCGGTCGATACGTTTCCCCTGAAATCCGGCGATACCGCGCTGATCCACGCTGCGGCCGGCGGCGTGGGACTGCTGTTGGTGCAGCTCGCGAAACGCGCGGGCGCCCGCGTGATCGCCACGGTGGGCACCGAGGAAAAAGTTGCGCTCGCCCTAGGGGCAGGCGCCGACGAAGTCGTGGTTTACACGCGCGATAATTTCACGACGGCGGCCCGCGCATTCACGGCGGGTCGCGGGGTGGACGTCGTCTATGACGCGGTGGGCAAAGCTACGTTCATCGGCAGCATCGACAGCCTGCGTCCGCGCGGGTTGTTCGTCTCGTTCGGCAACGCGAGCGGACCGGTGCCGCCCTTCGCGCCGTTGCTGCTCGCGCAGAAAGGATCGCTGTTTTTCACGCGGCCGACGCTGGCGCATTACACGCTGGACGCGGCGGAACTCCGCACGCGCACCGACGATCTCTTTGGGGCGGTGTTCAGCGGATCGTTGAGGGTGCGGGTCGGCGCGACGTTTCCGCTCGCCGCCGCCGCCGAGGCGCACCGTGCGCTCGAGGGTCGGGGGACGACGGGCAAGGTGTTGTTGTTGCCCTGAAACCGGCGATCGTCCGGCGCGAGGCTGGGATTGCCACCGGCGCGGGGAGCCTCCTTGCTCGCCGGATGCGCTCTTCACTACCCGGTGTGTTTGTCGTGATCCTCGGCCTCGCTATGGCGGGCTGCGTCAACCCACGCCTGGACTCGGCGTCGGCCGCCGCGATGCCGACGATGGGCGGAGCGAGCGGCGAACCGATGACCGACAAACCCGTCGAAGCCTCGGTGGCGGAAAGGGAATACGAGATCGCGCAGGCCATGGCGCGCCGTCCGGCCGACACCGGCATGTCGACAACGGAGTTGGTGGCGCTGCTCAATGAAACCTCGCGCGAACTCGGGGCCTTACGGGCCAACAACGCCAAGCTGCGGGCCGATCGGGAGCGAACCCCGACCGTGCGGGTCGAGACCGTGGTCAAGCCCGAGGTCAACGACGAGAAGTTGACCGCCGACATCGGTTCTTACGTGAAGTTCAAGCAGGACCTGGTGGTTTTTCTGCAGGAATCGGAGCGGTTGCGTGTCGAGAATACCACGCTCGGCACCCAACTGGCCGCGCTCGCCGAGCAGATGAAAGCGGCCCAAACCGATCTTGAACCGCTGAAGACCGAGGTGCTCGCCCAAAAAGAGGCGCGCGAAAAAGCCGAGGCTTCGGCGGAAAAACTTCGCGAGCAACTCCGCGCCATCGCCAAAGCCCTGGCGGCCGCAGGGCTCAGTCTCGATGCGTTTTCAGGGGACCGTGAGCCCACCGCCCGTTTGGAGACCAGTCCCGCACGGGTCCGGGCCGCCGGCGAAGGCGAGCGATCCAGGTGAGTTGGGTCGGCCCGAGGGCTGATCGGTGGTGAGGCGGGCAAGACCGGAGAATCGGAGGCGCGCACCTTTAGACTACGGCGCCCATTTCCGGCATTTACACCGCCGAGGGCATTTGCTCTGGTCTCGGGTTCACACGTTTAAACCTTCGCGCCATGACCGCGCCCGCCACTCCCTCGCAACCCAGCCCCGCCGGTGACGACCGCAACCTAGTTCCCGTCGGTGCGACCTACATCGCGCCGTCGTTTGAGGACAAGTTGCACGTGTTTTGGCTGAAGAACGGAAAGATCGTGATCGCGATTTGTGTGCTCGTGGTCGCGGGCATCGCCGGCCAAGGCATATGGGACTATTTCGCCGCCAACAAGGAAGCGGGCGTGAAGGAAAGCTATGCGGCGGCATCCTCGGCGGAAAAACTCAAGACCTTCGTGGCGGCCAACCCCGGTCATACGCTGGCTGCGGTGGCGCAATTGCGGATGGCCGACGAGGCCTACGCCGCCGGCAAGTTCGGCGAAGCGGCCACGGGCTATGAAGCCGCCCACGCCGCTTTAAAGACGGGTCCCTTCGCGATGCGGGCTCAACTCGGGTTGGCCATGGCGAAAATTTCAGCCGGTAAGACCGCCGAGGGCGAAACTGCCCTCAAGACCTTTGCGAACGATGCGACTCAGGTGAAGGGTGTGCGCGCCGAGGCGGCCTATCACCTCGCGAGCTTGGCGGCCGACGCCAACCGGGCCGACGACGTGAAGAAGTATGCCGAGCTCGTCGCCCAAATCGATCCCGCGAGCCCCTGGTCCCAACGGGCCATGATGCTCCGCGCCAGCTTGCCGGTTGCGCCGGAGGCCGCCAAGGCGAGAGCCGACGCGCCCGCACCGGCCGGTGTCATTCAACTCAAGCTGCCCGGGAAGTAAGCGTCGGGCCGACTGCGAAACCGAACGTCTGTCGGTCAGGTGGGCGGGTAAAATTCAAACCAACCGCTGGCCCGGCTTCCGCGATTTGCCGCGGCGCCTGATTGCAAAAGCCAGCGCCGTCGCGCCAAAAATGAGAGCGTAGGTCGAAGGCTCCGGAACCGCAGAAAGCGTTCCGTTGATCCTGAAGTCATCGATCCGCAGCGTCCCACCACCGCTCGATGCGCCCGAAGC
>JBDNFZ010000837.1:0-4792 GCA_041689555.1 Opitutaceae bacterium
CCGAAAGCACCTGCATATAGCGCGCGAGGATCACGAGATCGACGCGCAATTCGCGGAGGAGCGCGACCTGCTTCGCCTCGGCGGCGGGCTTGTCGGCGGCCGTCACGGGGATGACGTGAAACGGCAGACCGTAAGCGGCGGCGGCGGGCGCGAGGTCGGGATGGTTGGAGACGACGGCGACGAGGTCGCAGGCGAACTCGCCCGCGCGCCAGCGCAGCACGAGGTCGTGAAAACAGTGGTCGAACTTCGAAACGAAGATCGCGACACGCGGGCGCTGCGTGGAGGCGGCCACGCGCACCGCCATGCCGAGTGAAGCGGCGAAGGTTTGAAACGCAGTCGTGTCGGCGGCCGAAGCGACGCCGTTGGCCGGCACCCACTCGATGCGTTGGAAGAAGACGCCGGCCTCCATGTCGCGGTGCTGGTCGGCGTGGAGGATGTTGCCGCCGCGCTCGAAAATCCAACCGGAGACCCGGGCGACGAGGCCGGGTTGATCGGGACCGTGGAGGAGAGCGACGAGCGTGGGGGCGGAAGATGACATGATAGCGGTGGGAAACGAGGAGCGTCATCACGCACGGAGCGGGCACGGCGGCGCAAGCTTGTTGTCGGGCGGGCGCACGGCTATCGAGGCCGGCCTTGTCTGCGAGGACGGGGTTTGACGCGCCTCCCGGTCTTTTTTTGTCTCAACGGCACCTCACCCTATCCCGCACCCGCCATGCCCTGCCCGTTCCACAACCCCGCAAACCCCACCGATCCTTTCCGCGAACCCCGCGAGCGCACCGGCGTCCTCGTAAACAATTTCCAAGGCAAAGAAATCCCCCTGATTTTGCGACACGAGGACCTGCGTCGTGCCACCAAGGACTGGCAAACGTTCAGTTCCGACGCGCCTTTCAAGGTGCCGATTCCGACCGAGGAGGATGTGCGCAGCGTGCGCCAGTTGCCTCTTGAGGTCGATCCGCCGGAGCAACAGGCCTACCGCGAGGTGGTCGAGCCCTTCTTCAACCGCGCCAAGCTCCCCGAGGTCATCGCCGCGATGGAGCGGCTGGTCGGCGAGCTGGTGGCGACGGCCTGCGCGCGGGATACTTTCGAGGCCGTGCGCGACTTCGCGATTCCGCTCCAGTCGCGGGCGCTGGCTCTCTTGCTCAATATGCCCGAGAGCGAGGCCACCGTCTGGATCGGCTGGGGCACCCACGTCTTCCGCGATGGCGACGGCTTGAGCAAGGGCGCCGCGCTCGAAGCCTATACCAACACCCTGCTCGACCGCGCGGCGGCGGAGCCCGGCGACGATTTCTTCAGCGCGCTCACGCAGGCGCGTTTCCAAGGCCGCCCGCTCTCGCGCACCGAGATGCTGGGCTTCTGCAGTATCGTTTTTGCGGGCGGGCGCGACACCGTCATCAACTCCATCACCGGCATCCTCGCGCATCTCGCGCGCACGCCCGCCGACTTCGCGTTCCTGCGCGCCGACCGCCGGCGCATCGTCGGCGCGAGCGAGGAATTTTTCCGCGCGCTCTCGCCTGTCACGCACCTCGCGCGCAAATGCACGCGCGATACCGAGGTTCACGGCGTGAAAGTCGCGGCGGGCGAATTCGTCTCGCTCTGCTTCTCGTCGGCCAATTTCGACGCCGCAGTCTTCGACGCACCCGACGAGGTGAGACTGGACCGGCGTCCCAATCCGCACGTCGCGTTCGGCTTTGGCGCGCATCTGTGCCTCGGTGCCGCCCACGCCCGGCTGGTGGTGCGCACGTTGCTCACCGTTCTTTGCGACCGGGTGGAGACCGTCGAAATCCGCGCGCAAACGTGGAAATCCGAATCGGAGCCAAGCTATGTGCGCCGCCTCGCGGCGGAGCGCCTCGATCTGACGTTCAAAAGCCGTTAGGCCGGATGGCGCGGCGGGCGAAACGGGATCACAGAGAGTAAACCGCGCAACGGTGGAGCGACTTGACCTCAAGGCGCTTCAGGGGCGGATCGCTCGCGCTCAAACCAGCGCGTTGGGGTCAACGCGCTCCACCTCGGATTGATTCTCCAAAGATCAAACGAGGTTAACGTTGCCGCGGTAGTGCTGGATCGGTTTCACGCCGACGGGCTTGTTGCGGAGGGCGCGGATACCTTCCACCGCCGCGAAGGCGCCGGTGATCGTCGTCATCAGGCACACGCCGTGGGCATAGGACGCGGCCCGAATCTTGTTTTCGTCCTGACGTGGGATCTGGCCGGCGGGCGTGTTGATCACAAGTTGGATCTGGCCGTTTTTCAGCATGTCGACCGCATTGGGGCGGCCCTCGGCGATCTTCGAGATGCGTTTCACGGGCACGCCGTTGTCGGCGAGCGTCTTCGCGGTGCCGCTGGTCGAGTAGATGGTGAAACCGAGTTCGACGAGGGCGCGGGCGAGGGCGGTGGCGCGGGGTTTGTCGGCGTCCTTCACACTGAGGAAGACGTTGCCCTTGGTCGGCAGGCCGGGCTTGGCGGCGGCTTGCGCCTTGGCAAACGCGACCCCGAGGTCGGCGTCGATACCCATGACGTCGCCGGTCGAGCGCATCTCGGGCCCGTGGGCGATGGTCGCGCCGGGGAAGCGCACAAACGGGAACACGGCTTCCTTCACGCACCAGTGTTTCGGGGTCTGCTCGCGCGTGAAGCCGAGGTCTTTCAGCTTCGCGCCCGTCATGACCTTGGCGGCGAGTTTGGCGAGCGGCACGCCGATGGCCTTGGCGACGAACGGCACGGTGCGCGAGGCGCGCGGATTCACTTCGAGGACGTAGAGTTGGTTGTCCTTGATCGCGAACTGGACGTTCATGAGGCCGACGACCTTGAGCGCCTTGGCGAGCGCGTAGGTGGCGGTGCGGACGGTGTCGAGCATCTCGGGGCTCAGCGTGTGCGGGGGCATCACCATCGCGGCGTCGCCGGAGTGGACGCCGGCAAATTCGATGTGCTCGAGCATGCCGCCGACAACGCTGGTCTCGCCGTCGCTGATGCAATCCACGTCGAGCTCGATGGCGTCTTCGAGGAACTTGTCGATGAGCACGGGCTTGTCCGGCATCACGTCGAACGCCTGGCGCACGACGGCCTTAAATTCCTCCTCGCTGTAAACGATGAACATGCCGCGGCCGCCGAGCACGAAGGACGGGCGGAGCAGCACGGGGAAACCGACCTCATGCGCGGCCTTGAGGGCGTCGGTCTCGTTCATCGCCGTGCGGTTGGCGGGCGACTTAAGGCCGGTCTCGTCGAGGATGGCGGAGAACTTTTGCCGGTCCTCGGCGAGTTCGATGCTCTCGGGAGAAGTGCCGATGACGTTCACGCCATTCGCCTTCAGCGCGGTGGCGAGATTGAGCGGTGTCTGACCGCCGAATTGGACGATCACGCCGTCGCATTGCTCCTGTTGGTAAATCTCCAAGACGTCCTCGAGCGTGAGAGGTTCGAAGTAGAGGCGGTCGCTCGTGTCGTAGTCGGTGGAGACGGTTTCCGGATTGGAATTCACCATCACGCTCTCGTAGCCGATCTCGCGGAGGGCGAAGCTCGCATGGACGCAGCAATAGTCGAACTCGATGCCCTGGCCGATGCGATTGGGCCCGCCGCCGAGGATCATGATTTTCTGCTTGCCGCTCGGGGGGAGGATTTCGTTTTCGTCGCCGTAGCTCGAGTAGTAGTAGGGCGTGAACGCCTCGAACTCGGCGGCGCAGGTGTCGACGAGACGGTAGGTCGTGTTGACGCCGGCCTGCTTGCGGTGGGCGCGGACGGCGGCGAGGTCGGTCTTGAAAATGTGGGCGAGCTGCGCGTCGGCGAAGCCGAACTGCTTCGCGCGGCGGAGGGTCGTGACGTCGATGGTCGCGAGGGACTTCGTCTGAAGGTCCTGCTCCATCTCGTGAATCTCACGGAGCTGGTGGAGGAACCACGGATCGATCTTGGTGAGATCGAAGATGCGCTCGACGGTGTAACCCGCGCGGAAGGCGTGGCGCAGATAGAAAACGCGCTCGGAGTTGGGCGTCCCGAGCTTCGCGTTGATGAGTTTCTCGTCGAGAATCTCGTCGCCACCAAATTTGCCGCCGCCGCCGAAGCCGCGGGCGCCGACCTCGAGGGAACGCAGGCACTTCTGCATGGATTCCTTGAACGTGCGGCCGATGGCCATGGCCTCGCCGACGGACTTCATCGCGGAGGTAAGGGTGGTGTCGGCGCCGAGAAATTTCTCGAAGGTGAAGCGCGGGATCTTCGTGACCACGTAGTCGATGGTGGGCTCGAAGCTCGCGGGAGTGACGCGCGTGATGTCGTTGCGCAGTTCGTCGAGCGTGTAGCCGACGGCGAGTTTGGCGGCGATTTTCGCGATGGGAAACCCGGTGGCTTTCGACGCGAGCGCCGAGGAGCGCGAGACGCGCGGGTTCATCTCGATCACGACCATGCGGCCGGTCACGGGATCGACGGAGAACTGGATGTTGGAGCCGCCGGTCTCGACGCCGATCTCGCGGATGACGGCGAACGAGGCGTCGCGCATCACCTGGTATTCCTTGTCGGTGAGCGTCATCGCCGGAGCGACGGTGATGGAATCGCCGGTGTGGACGCCCATCGGGTCGAAATTTTCGATGGAGCAGATGACCACGCACTGGTCCTTGTGGTCGCGCATGACCTCCATCTCGTATTCCTTCCAGCCGAGGAGACATTCCTCGACGAGCACTTGGTGGACGGGCGAGAGATCGAGACCGTTGGCGCAGATGCCCTCGAATTCCTCCTTGTTGTAGGCGATGCCGCCGCCGCTGCCGCCGAGCGTGAAGGACGGACGGATGATCAAAGGAAACGCGCCGAGCATCTCCGC
>JBDNFZ010000838.1:0-4995 GCA_041689555.1 Opitutaceae bacterium
ACTCCGTCTGCTGCGCCACAAACCGCTCCGCCTCGCGCTGCGAACCCCGCGCCGGGATCGTCGCCACCGCCACTCCGTCGCGCCGCAACGTCAGCCGGTAGTTCCGCGCCTTCGGGCTCCGCTCAAAAACAATCTCCGGCGCCTCTGCCTCCGTCTCCGGAAGCGGCGTGAAACTCCCCGTCGCGCCCAGCCCGGACGTGACCCCCACCGCCGCCGGCGGCGCACGATGCACCCCCGCCGTCGGCGCAAAAAGCCCGAAAAGATCCTGTTGTTGCTCGTGTGCGCTCACGCTGGGCACGACTGAAACGATTCACGCGCCCGGCGCCAGCGTCTTATCGCCTATCGACCCCGCGACGGCGCCCGCCTCACAACGGCATCACCTTCCATTGGATTGCCCGCCCTTTTTCCACCGTGAGCCACGCGAAACTCGGCGGCTGTCCGCGTGGTCGCGAGATGCACCCCGGATTCAACCAACGCACCCCGGCGCTCAATTCGTCCCGCGGCACGTGGGTGTGCCCGTGCAGAATCAGATTAAACCCCGGCGGCGCGGTCACCGGGGGAATGTGTGTCAGATAAAAACGAAAACCCTCCCGCTCCAATTCCAGCTCCAACGGCCACACCGCCGCCCAATCGCAGTTGCCGAGCAAGACCTGCATCGGCCGGCCCAACGCCTCGAACTCCGCCAGCGTCTCCGGTTCGCACACGTCGCCCAAATGCCAGATCTCGTCCGCATCCTTCAACCGCCCCGGCAGGGTCGACGGAAACCGGTCGTGGGTGTCAGAGATGACCGCGATGCGCATGGTCGGACCTTGAACAAACGCCGCACCGTTTGACAGCGGTTTTTCACCGCCGACAATCTCCCCGTGGCCCTCCGCGCGCTCGCCATCGACTTCAATTCCTTCTTCGCCTCCGTGGAACAACAGGAGCGCCCGGAACTCCGCGGCCGGCCCGTCGTCGTCGTCCCCGTCCTCGCCGAGACCACCGGCGCCATCGCCATCAGCCTCGAGGCCAAAAAATTCGGCCTCAAGCGCAACGTCCGCCTTGCCGAGGCCCGCGCGCTGTGTCCCGGCGTCATCGTCGTCGAGGCGCGCCCCGAAGTTTACATCCGTTACCATCGCCGCCTTCGCGATGTCGTCGAGACCCTCGTGCCCGTCAAAAAGGTCCAGTCCATCGACGAGCTGGAGTGCGAACTCGCCGGTGATTTCACCGTCCCCGCCCGCGCTCTCGAGCTCGCCGCGCAAATCCGCGCCCGCATCGTGCGCGAGGTCGGCCCGTGCCTGCGTTGCTCCATCGGCATCGCGCCCAATTGGTTTCTCGCCAAGCTCGCCTCCGATATCGAAAAACCCGACGGCCTCGTGCTCTTCGACGACGCCGATATCCCCGGAAAACTCATCGCGCGCGGCGTGCAGCTCCGCGACTTCACCGGCATCGGCGAAAACATGGAGCAACGCCTCCGCGCTTCCGGCATCGACGACGTCGCCCGGCTCTACGCCACGAGCAGCGCCCAACTCCGCGCCGTCTGGGGCAGCGTCGAGGGCGCGCGCTTTCACGACCGGCTCCACGGCGGCGTGCAGGAACGCGCCGCGACCCCGCCGCGCACCATCGGCCACAGCCAGGTGCTCCCGCCCGACAAACGCGCCGCTCCCGCCGCCGTCGCCGTGCTCCACCGCCTGCTCCAAAAGGCCGCCATGCGCCTCCGCCACGAAAATTTTTACGCGGGCCACCTGCTTCTCTCCCTCTGCTACCGCGACGACACCGCTTGGTCCGCCGATCTCCGCTTCAACGAGACCCAAGACACCCTCCTCCTCACCTCGGCCCTCAACGAACTCTGGTCCCGCCGTCCCGCCGCGCATCACGCCAAGGTGCTCCTTCAAGTCGGCATCATCCTCGACCGCCTGCTGCCGGCCGCCCAACACACCGGCGACCTCTTCACTGCGGACCGGGAAAAAATCCGCGCCAAACTCCACGGCGCCATGGACACGCTCAACAAAACCTTCGGCAAGAATTCCGTCTACTTCGGCGGCGCGCACGGCGCCACCGATTACGCGCCCCTGCGCATCGCCTTCACGCGCATCCCCGATCTCGAACTCGAAGAGATCGACGCCGCCCGCGCGCGTCGGCTCAAGCCCCGGCCGACCGCCCCGCCACCCCCGGCGGATTGAGGTCGAGCCCCGCTGCAAGCTTCCGTCGACCCGCAGCGAAACCGCACGCCGCGGTTTTCCGGTTCGGCTTTGCAAGGGTAGGCCAGCCCGCTTGCGGACGCGGTTTGACGCACGCAAGCGCGCCTGCCTGCGGCAGAGACGTTGGTGAAATGAAACCGGAAAACCGCGAACCGCATGCTTCCTCACCAAGTTCCCCGCCAAGCCGGGTGCAACTGGAAGTGAAGTTAATTTTTTTGCCGGTATTGATCCGGTTGGCGATCGGCGCGGAGGGAAAGTCGGGGTAGGAGCAAATTTATTTGCGAGGATCGGCGGGGCAACGGAGCCGGGGGCGTGGGCGCGGATCGCAAATAAATTTGCTCCTACGGGTGACGGCGGGGTGCTCGATGTTTTTGCCGATCACGACGAGCGGATTGGTGTGGGGTTCGGCGGAGAGGCGGGGGGGGTTGGCCACAAAAAGCGGCAAGGATCGGGGGCGGCGGCGGGTTCGCCATTGCGCGAATAGGCGCGCGGGAGCACCGGGAAGGAACCGGGGGAATCTTGGTGTTTTTCGTGGCTAAAAATCCGTATCGCGCAGGGAAGCCCGGGGTAGGAGCAAATTTATTTGCGAGGATCGGCGGGACAACGGAGCCGGTGGGCGTGGGCGTGGGTGTGCAACCTCACCAACCTCACCAAGCCCGCCCTTGACACTCCCCGGCCGCGCAGGCACTTCAGTCACCTCTTAATCGCTCAAAAGTCATGAAACCCACCTTCCGCCCACACCGTTTGAAGCGCGCCCGCAAGATCGGCTACCGCGCCCGTATGTCCACCGCCGCCGGCCGTAAAGTCATCCGCGCCCGCCGCCTCAAGGGCCGCAAGCGCCTGACTGTCGTCTGATTCCACGTCGTTTTGTCCGCGTCCGTTTCCGCCGCGGCCCATGCGCTTCCGCCCTGAGCAGCATCTGCGCCGCCAGGACGATATCCGTGCCGTCCGTAGCTCGGGCCGTCGTTTCGACGCCCGGGCTTTTACTTTGTGGTGGCTCGCCCGCCCCCTCGGCCCGGCCATTCTGCCTCTGCAACCCCGGGTCTGCGTGATCGCCTCCACCGCTGTCGTGGGCGACGCCGTCCGCCGCAACCGCGCCAAGCGTCGTCTCCGCGAGCTTTTCCGATCGCACCAGACCAAGCTCCCCGCCCACTGCGACTTCCTCCTCATCGCCCGCGCCGCGATGCATCAACGGCCTTTCCCGGAGTTGGAGAAAATTTTTCTGCATGCCTGTGACCAAGTTTCGGCTCTGGCCGCCAAGGTCCATGCCTGAGCCCCGCCCCAGTCTCTTGTCCCGGGTGGCGCATATTCCCGCCCTCACCCTCATCGTGCTGGTGCGGGTCTACCAGCGGACGCTTTCGCCCGTGCTGCCGGTCCTGCTCGGTCCGTCCTGCGGGTGCCGTTTCACGCCGACCTGTTCCCACTACGCAGTCGAGGCCCTCCGCACCCGCGGCGCCTGCTTCGGCCTCTGGCTGGCCGCCATCCGCCTCCTGAAATGCACGCCCTTGCATCCCGGCGGCGAAGATCCCGTGCCCGCTGCGCGCCCACGCCCGCACTGCCGCGCCGCGACCCGCTTCGCCTCCGCCTCCACTTCTTCTCTTCCCTAAATGGACAAAAAAAATCTCATCCTCGGCATCGGCTTGATCGGCGCCGCCTTCGCCAGTCTCTACGTCGGCCAACAGCTCTCCCCGCCTCCGCCCGCCCCCGCGCCCGCCGTCCGCGAGTCCGTCGCCCGGCAAACCGCGCCCACTCCCGGCACCCCCGCCTCCGCCCAGCCGCCCACCCTCACCTCCGGTGGCCAAAACGCCAACTTCGCCTCCGCCACCGGCGACAACGCCGCCGCTCGCGTCACCACCCTCGAGAACGACTTCATCAAAGTCCGCTTCACCGACTTCGGCGGGGCCATCCGCGACGTTGCCTTTAAGAAATACCCGGCCGCCCTCGGCCGCTCCGATCCGTTTGTCTTCAACGAACTCCACGCCGATCCCATGCTCGCGCTCACCGAGTTCCCCGGCCTCGACCGCGGCACCCGCTACGAACTCGTCAGCTCCAACTCCTACGAGGTCGTCTTCCGCGCTGTCCTCGACGACCGCCTCGAAGTCACCCGCCGCTATTCGATCTCGCCCATTTCCGATACCAACATCGCCCGCGATCCCTACCAGCTCCGTCACGAGACCACCTTCCTCAATCTCGCCGATCAGACCGCCGTCCCCTTGCGCGTCGCCCTTGCTCTGGGCACCGCCGCCCCCGTCAACGCCCTCGACTACGGCCTCCAGCTCAAGACCGGCTACCACACCGCCGAGACCCAGAAATTCATCGCCCGCTCCGACCTCGAGGGCGGCGGCTTCTTCGCCATGTTCGGCGCCGGCTCCAGCGTGCCGTTGCCCAGCGTGACCAACTCCGGCCCCATCCTCTGGGCCTCGGTCAAGAATCAGTTCTTCACCACCATCCTCACGCCCGAGACGCCCGCTTCCGCCCTCGTCACCCGCCGCGTCAAGCTCCTCACCGCCCTCCCCGATGCCGATCACAACGCCTACGGCATTACCGGTGCCGCGCAGTTCGAGCTCCCCGCTCTCGCCGCCGGGGCCACCGGCAAGATCGCCGCCGAATTCTACGTCGGCCCCAAGGAATACAAGCGCCTCGCCAACACCGATGTCTTCAAGGCCGATCAGGACAAGGTCATGGACTACGGCTTCTTCGGCTGGGCCAGCAAACTTCTGATCACCCTGATGACGTGGACACACGGCTGGGTCGGCAACTGGGGCGTGGCCATCATGATCACGACGCTCATCCTCAAGATTCTCTTCATCCCCCT
>JBDNFZ010000839.1:0-2359 GCA_041689555.1 Opitutaceae bacterium
GGCAAGAGCGACACCGGGATCCCCGGTTCATCAAGCAGGCCGGCGGCACCGGCCCGTTCACCAAGCCCCGCGCCCGCGCCGCCCGCTCCGGCGAGATCTCCGTCGTCACCGGCAGCGCCGGCCATGCCGGCGCCAAACCCGTCCCGCTCAACCACCCCGCCATGTGGATTTCCCACAACGAGGCCGGCTCCACCCTGCTCGATATCGACGAGTTGAAACTCGACCTCGCGTTTCTAAACGAGGCGCGTGTCGTCCGCGATCGGCTCACCCTTTTGAAGCGCTAGCCCTCGGGCTGGCCGGCTGGGCGCATGGCTTCTAATCCCCCTCTGCGCTCCGCCCTGATACTTGCCGGATAGGGTTGAATTTTTAACAACCTACGGGATAGCTGTTCCCTCCATGTCCTTCCTCGCATTCCCCTTTGCCGCCATCGCCGTGCTCTTGCTGGCCTCGTGCCGCGACCCCCAGATCGATTCCTACCGCATCGCGAAGGAAACCGACGCCGCTCCGCCCGCCAAGGCCGCCACGCCGCGCACCGCTCCCGCTCCGGTCCCAGCCCCGGCACCTGCGCCCACCATGGCCAACACCGCTGTTCCCACCGCCGACGGTCCCGGTCTCGCTTGGACCGCTCCCGCCCATTGGGTCGCCAAGCCCGCCTCCGCCATGCGCAAGGGCACCTTCACGATCACCGGCGACGCCGGCGCCACCGCCGACCTCTCGATCACCGCCTTCCCCGGCGACGTCGGCGGCGATCTCGCCAACATCAACCGTTGGCGCGGCCAGATCCAGCTCCCGCCGATTGCCGCCGCCGAGCTCGCCGCCGCGACGGCCACCGTGGAAACAAACGGTCTGAAGCTCACCGTCGTCGACTTCACCGGCGGACCCGCCGCCACCCCGCAGCGCGTCCTCGGCGCCATCGTCCCGGTCGGAGATTCGACTTGGTTCTTCAAGCTCACCGGCCCCGCCGCCCTCGTCGCCCGCGAACAGCCGGCCTTCGCCGCCTACCTGAAAACCATCCGCCCCGCCGGCGCCAAGCCATGAACGCCCTGATCCTCCAGTTTCGCGACTTCTTCGTTTCGCTGAAGCTCACCATCGTCCTCCTCGCCCTCTCGATCATCTTGGTTTTCGTCGCCACGGTCGATCAGGTGAACCTCGGCATCTGGGCCGTCCAACAAAAGTATTTCCACTCGTTGTTCGTGCTCTGGCGCGTCGGCGACGTGCCGATCCCCGTCTTCCCCGGCGGTTATCTCATCGGCGGTTTCCTCCTCACCAACCTCATCTGCGCCCAGGCCTACCGCTTCAAACTCAGCGCCAAAAAATCCGGCATCTGGCTCACCCACATCGGCTTTATCATCCTCCTCGTCGGCGAGCTCTTCACCGGCGTTCTCCAAGAGGAATTCGCCCTCCGCCTCGACGAGGGCCAGACCCGCAACTACTCCGAGAGCTATCGGTCCAACGAACTCGCCGTCATCGACACGACCGACCCTAAATTCGACGAGGTCGTCGTCATTCCGGAGAAATTCGTCGCCCGCGGCGAGCCGATCCAGCAGCCGAAACTGCCCTTTCGCGTCGTCCCGAAAATCTATTATCCCAACGCCGCCCTCGCCGCCCGCGACGCCAACGTCCCCGGCACCCCGCCCACGCCCGCCACCACCGGCATCGGTCTGCAAGCCACCTCCACGCCCTTGAAGATCACTTACAAGCAGGACGAGCGCAACACCCCCGCCGCCTACGTGGAGCTCGTCGGCTCCGAGGGCTCGCTCGGCACTTGGCTCGTCTCCGCCGATCCGCGCTTTCCGCCGCAAAGTTTCGACTACGCCGGCCGCTCGTGGAAAATCGCCTTCCGCTTTGAGCGGAGCTACAAACCCTACTCGCTCACCCTCATCGATTTTTCCCACGACCGCTACGCCGGCACGGAGATTCCCAAGAACTTCTCCAGCCGCATCCGGCTCAACACCCCCGACGGCGTCGACGACCGCGAGGTCCTCATCTACATGAACAACCCGCTCCGCTACGCCGGGCTCACCTTCTATCAGGCCGGCTTTGAGAACGACGACAAGACCACGATCCTTCAGGTCGTCCGCAACCCGAGTTGGCAGATGCCCTACATCGCCTGCACCTTGATGACCCTCGGGCTTCTCATCCAATTCAGTATCCACCTTGTCGCGTTTATCTCGCGCCGCCGCTTGATCGCAACCGTCGCCGCATGAAAAAATTCATCCCGCGTTTCGTCCGGCTGCTCGGCGGCCTCTACATCGCGAGCACGCTCCTGCCGCCGCGCGAGCCCACCGCATTCGACGTCGCCGGCTTCGGCGACCTACCCATTCTGGTCAACGGCCGCATGAAGCCGATCGACACCGCC
>JBDNFZ010000840.1:0-2056 GCA_041689555.1 Opitutaceae bacterium
ACACGTCCCCGCACACGTCCCCGCACACGTTAATAGAAACGTATGAATAGAAACGTAGGGATAGAAACGCAGGAATAGAACCTCACCAATAACCCCCTTCGGGGGTGGGTGATGGTATTCCTCCTAAACACATCCCTCCCTCCGATACAGCCCTTCTCAGCCATCACCACCAAAGCCCGAAACCTTTAGCCGGGTCGAACACCCTTCCCCTCAACCAAGCCCATCCCGAGCACCGACGCCGCGCCGTGGCCTCGCGCCGTCGATTCGTTTGATTCTACGGGCCTCCGCGCGCTCGCGAGGGCCGAGACAGCCACCGCGACGCAAACCCCGCCAAACCCCGTCAAATCCCTCCGCCTCTTCGCTCGCGGCACTGCGCGGAACCTACCGGCAAGACCGCTCTCCGCCGCGCTCGCGCTCGCTTTTTGCCAAGCGTCGCCCGCCGCTCAACCCATCACCCCCACCGTCGCCGCGACGGCCCGGCATTTCCAAGGGCCTGGAGTTTTCGGCGAAGTCCCGCCGAGGGAGAGCGGCACAACGAAGCCCCTCCCTTTCTTTTCGTATGTCCATCTCGGCACCGGCCCGAGCGTCTCCGATCCATACCAAGCCAAAGCCCGCCGCGCCGGCCTTCGCTTTTCAGCATCACCGGCTCGCATCATCACTCGCCCCGGCATCGCCTGCGCCCGTGCAGTTCCAAAAAAATGGGAGGGCGCGAGACCCATCGCCCTTCGCCTTTTGATTTTAGTTGAATTTGAAGAACCGGCACGCACGGTCTTCCACTCCTGTCCACCGGCCGAAAACCCGCATTGTGCAGACTGCGGACGGACGCCGCTGAGTCAGCTGAGGGCACATAAAACCCCGGTGCCGAGACCAACTGCATTGGTTTCGGCACTCTCATTTTTCCCGGAGAGCGGCCAAATTCGGACCGCACGCCACCGATCATCGCTCCAATGCCGGCGTCTTGGATAACCCCTTTTGTCCAAAGTTGTCTCCGGCCAAATCCATTGGATTGCGACCCACCCCCCCGGTTCGCGACACCCCCCCCGGGGGGGTCATGGCCCGGCACCTCAAACTTGTATCGGAATTGTATCGGATATTCCGGCTAACTCATGCCCTTCGGTGCCGGTCGGTGCGACACCGCAAAACGACCCAAACCGACTCCCCCTCTGACGCCCGGTAAAATCACCTAAACCGTTATTCTCCATTCGATTTCAACTCCCACCACCTCCACCAATCAGAAAAGCCGTTCCGATTTTTTTCGGAGCGGCTTTTTTTTGGGTTTCTTTAGACGACCAACGTGAGCCTCAAACTCACTTTTTAATGCCATTCGTCAGCGCTCGCAATGAGAGTCCGAACGGCCGGGTCGTTGGTTTTTCGGCCTGACCTAATCGCTCCAATCATGCGTCGGGTCATCTGTCTGGCGTGAGGTAATAAGCGGTGCTGCGCCCACCGGCCTCGTCTTTCAGCAGAACCCGGCGGGTCAGCAGGTCGCCGATGTCACGCAGCGCGGTATCTTGCGAACATTTGGCGAGCTTCGCCCATTTCGAAGATGTCAGTTTCCCTTCAAAACCATCCAGCATCCGGTTGAGGATCGCCCGCTGGCGGTCATTGAAGGATTCGCCGGCATGATTCTTCCAGAAGCCCGCCTTACCGAGGACGACTTCCAGAGTTTCCTCCGACGCGGCGATGGCGCCCTTGAGGCAAGTGAGATACCACTCGATCCACGCGGAGATGTTGAGGGTGCCTTTCTGACAGCGCTCCAGCACATCGTAATAAGCGTTTCGCTCGCGCTGGATTTGCGCCGACATGCTGTAAAACCGCTGCGGGCTGTGCTCGCAACGAGCCAGCACCATATCGGCAATCGCCCGCGCTATGCGTCCGTTGCCGTCTTCGAAAGGGTGGATCGTCACGAACCAAAAGTGCGCGAGTGCGGAAGCGATCACCAGATCGCCGGACGGGGGAGTTCCCAGCCATTTAACGAAGCGGGCCATTTCGGTCGGAAGCCGATCATGGGGGGGTGCTTCGTAATGAACTTTTTCGCGCCCATACGGACCGGAAA
>JBDNFZ010000841.1:0-4291 GCA_041689555.1 Opitutaceae bacterium
AAAGCCGTCACCGACGGCCGCCGCAGCAAAGTCTTTTCCAGCCTGTCCCGCGAAATCACCCTCGCCGCCAAGACCGGCGGCGGCGACCCCGACGGCAACGCCCGGCTCCGCACCCTCCTCCTCAAGGCGCGCGCGGCCAACATGCCCGCCGACAACCTCGACCGCGCCGTCAAGAAAGGCACCGGCGAACTCCCCGGCATCGTCTACGAAGAGATGACCTACGAAGCCTACGGCCCCGGCGGCATCGCCTTCGTCGTCCAGGTCACCACCGACAACAAGACCCGCGCCGCCAAGGATCTCCGCGCCGTCTTCTCCCGCCACGGCGGCAACCTCGCCGCCTCCGGTGCGGTCATGTTTCAATTCCTCCACGCCGGCCAGTTCCTCATCGCCCGCGACGCGACCACGGAAGACGCCCTCACCACCCTCGCCCTCGAGACCGGCGCCGACGACATCATCACCACCGCCGAGGGCTACGAACTCCGCTGCGGCATCCACGCCTTCGACGCCGTCGCCCACGCCCTCGAAGGCGCGAAGCTCACCCCCGCCAGCGCCGAACTCGCTTACATACCCACCACGACCGTCGCCACCCCCGCCGGCACGGTCGCCAAAAATCTCGCCGAGCTCCACGAATCCCTCGATGCCCTCGACGACGTCCAACACGTCTTCTCGAACGAGGAGAACGCCTAATAGTCCGAGTTCTCGTCCTGCTATCGCCGTCACGTCATAGTCCAGCCCGGTCCTTGCCTCGCACAGCCTTTACCCGACACTCTCCGTCTCCAGCATGACCGACGAATCCGAGGCCCCTTCCACCCCCGCTTCCACCCCGGGTTACCTGGCGGCGGATGACGTCGGCCTCATCACGTCCCAAGACTACATTTTCCCCCGCCCCTTCACCTTCAAAAACGGCCAGCAGCTCTCCGGTCTCAATCTCCGCTACGAGACCTACGGGACGCTCAACGCCACCCGCGACAACGCCGTCCTCATCTGCCACGCCCTCTCCGGCAACCACCACGCCGCCGGCTGGAACTCCGCCACCGACAAGAAGCCCGGCTGGTGGAACAACCTCATCGGCCCCGGCAAGGCCGTCGACACCCGCCGCTTTTTTGTCATCTGCGCCAACGTCCCCGGCGGCTGCTCCGGCTCCACCGGCCCCTCCTCGCCCAACCCCGCCACCGGCGAAGCCTACGGCCTCCGCTTCCCCGCCCTCACCATCCTCGACATGGTGCGCGCCCAGAAACTGCTACTCGATCACCTCGGCGTCGCCGAACTCCACACCGTCATCGGCGGCTCCATGGGCGGCATGACCGCGCTGCTCTTCGCCATCGAGTTTCCCGCCTTCACCCGCCGCCTGCTCGCCATGGCCACCACCGCCCGCGAGGGCGCGCAAGCCATCGCCTTCAACGAGGTCGGCCGCCAAGCCATCATGCAGGACCCCGGCTGGAACAACGGCGATTATCCCCGCGACGGCGGCCCCCGTGTCGGCCTGGCCATCGCGCGCATGATGGCCCACATCACCTACCTCTCCGATGCGTCGATGGACCGCAAATTCGGCCGCCGCACCATCCGGTCCCGCGCCCAGAGCCCGCAACTCAGCGCCGAGTTCCCAGTCTCTCAACTCTCAACCCTCAACTCTCAACCCCCTGCCGCCACCCCGGCCGCCGACTTCAACCTCCAGTTCGAAGTCGAGAGCTACCTCCGCCATCAGGGCCAGACGTTCATCAACCGCTTCGACGCCAACTCGTATCTCTACATCACTCGCGCCCTCGACCAATTCGACCTCGACCACGCTTACGGCTCCCTCGAACAGGCCTTCGCCCCCGTGCTCGCCGAGTCCCTCGTCGTCGGCTTCACCAGCGACTGGCTCTTCCCTCCCGAGCAAAACCGCCAGATCGCCCTCGCTCTCCTCCGCGCCGGCAAACGCGCCAGCTACGCCGAACTCGCCACCGACCTCGGCCACGACTCTTTCCTCCTTGAGAGCGAGGAACTCTACGCCCTCATCCGCGGCTTCCTCGAACGCGCCCCCGCCGCCGAATCCGACTTCGCGATTTGAATTTTGTAATATGGAAATCAGAAACTCAGGAAAAAATCCTCCGCCCTCCGCTTCCTGATTCCCTGATTTCCACATTCCCCTCTCCCGCTCCCATTCCCCGTCTTCTTCCTGATTTCCTGAGTTCCGGATAAAAAAAAGAAATGACCACCCCTGTCGAAAAACGCACCGTCGATATGCAGATCATCGGGGACTGGGTCGAGCCTCACTCCCGCGTGCTCGATCTCGGCTGCGGGCGCGGTGAACTCCTCGACTACCTCGTGCAGACGAAACACGTCTCCGCTCTCGGTGTGGACCTCGATTTCAACCGTGTCACCGCCTGCGTCCGCCGCGGCGTCCCCGCCTACCAAGGCGACATGGTCGCCTGCATGGCCGCCTTTCCCGCGCGGCACTTCGACCGCGTCATCTGCTCCCGCACCGTGCAAGAGTTGTCGGCCCCGGCCGCGGTCATTGCCGAAGCCCTCCGCGTCGCCCGGTCCGTCACCGTCGGCTTCGTCAACCACGCCTTCTGGAAAAATCGCCTCGATCTCCTCGTGCGCGGACGCAAGGCCCGCAACGCCGTCTACACCACGCCCTGGGCCGAAAGCCGCCCCGCCAATCCCGTCTCCGTCGCCGACTTTGAGGACTTCTGCGCTGCGCGGCAGATCAAGATCACCCGCCGCGCCCTGCTCATGGGCGATTGGAAGACCCCATGCCCCTCCTTGCCCAATCTCCTCGCCGGCTACGCCCTCTACGACCTCACCCGCTGAGCGTTCCCCCCATCGTTCTCGTTCTCCTAATCTTAATCTTTCTCCTTCCTTGAGCTGCGAGAGAACGAGAACGAGCCCTCTCCCCGACGGTGCTCCCCGATCCAAAATCCAAAACTAAAAAATCACCCGATGCCCGCCGGCCTCCGTCTCCTCTTCCTCGCCTCCCTCCTTGCCGCCGCCGCTTGCGCCGCCGCCCACGTCCTCACGTTCGCCGACATCGCGTTCTACCCGATCCTCGCCGCCGTCCCGCTGCTCTTCGTCATCTTCCCGCTCGTGCTCTGGAAATTCCGAAAAATCCCGCGGAAAAACTTCTTCTCCGAAATTTTCGGCGACATCCCGCGCTCCCTGAAAATCGGCGGCCTCGTCCTCTTCGTCTACACCTTCGCCAATTTCTTTATCTGCCTCGATCTCCTCGACGGCGGCAACGCCCGGCGCCTCCCCGACAACCGCCTCGTCCTCAGTGCCAAGGACAAAGTCATCCGTGACCTCACCCCCGCCGAGTTTCGCCACGCCCAGGCCGTCGAGGTCCGGCTCATGACCGGCCACCTGCTCGCCTTTTTCGCCTTCGCCGCCTTCGCCGTCCACGCCTGCTGGCTCAAGTCCGGCCCCGCCATGGCCGACGCACGCATCCGGAAGTCCGGAGCCTTCTGAGCCAAACCGCGCCTCGACCCGGATGCACGCGAATCCCATCCGGGCGTGCGATTGCAGCTGTGGGAGCGAGCTCGCTCGCGACGGCTTGCTCTCGGAGTCGCGAGCAAGCTCGCTCCCACAGCCGCCCGCTCCGCCCCCCGCGCCCGTTCGGGTTTAAAAAATTCCGCCTAAACCGCGCTCGCCGTCTCGCCTTCCACTCTTCTTCTTCCTCCCCATGTCCACCCCCGCCACCCCCCACGTGACCGACAAAAAGACGCTCTGGAAAGTCATCGCCGCCTCCTCCGCCGGCACGCTGATCGAGTGGTATGATTTCTTCGTTTACGGCGCCCTCGCCACCCTCCTCGCCGAACACTTCTTCCCCAAGGGCAACCCCACCGCCGCCTTCCTGCTCACGCTCGCGACCTTCGCCACCGGCTTCGTGGTCCGCCCGTTCGGCGCGATCGTCTTCGGCCACATCGGCGATCGCGTCGGCCGTAAATACACCTTTCTCCTCACCCTGCTCCTGATGGGCGGCGCCACCTTCGCCATCGGCCTCTTGCCCGACTACGAAACCATCGGCATCGCCGCCCCGATCTGCCTCGTCCTGCTGCGCCTCGTGCAGGGCCTCGCCCTCGGCGGCGAATACGGCGGCGCCGCCACCTACGTCGCCGAGCACACCCCGCGCGCCCACCGCGGTTTCTACACCAGCTTCATCCAGATCACCGCCACCGGCGGCCTGCTCCTCGCCATCGTCGTGATTTTGGTCATCCGCCAGATCATCGGCGTCGAGAAGTTCACCGACTGGGGCTGGCGCGTGCCTTTCCTGCTCTCGATCGTCCTCGTCGGGATCTCCTACTACATCCGG
>JBDNFZ010000842.1:0-2830 GCA_041689555.1 Opitutaceae bacterium
CGTGAGCATAATCCGGTCGAGATAGTTCAGGCAGGCGACCACGCGGAGCGGCGCGATGAGCAACCAAGCGCGGGCCTGCGCAGGGTCCGATGGGGTCGGCGCGACCGGCGCTGAAGGAGGATTCACGAAGGACAGGACTGCGGCCGGGCCGGCCGGCTACTCGCCGCGACCGGGAAAATCCTCGTCCTGCCAGGTCATGTCCGCCGGCCGGTTGTCCCAAAGATCCAAGCCGCAGAAAATCTGCCGCGGATCGTTTTGCCGGCCGAATTTCTCCGGCAGGGGCTTGAAGCGGGCCGGCGAGCCATACGCGAGCGAGTCGGCCGGGATATCCTGAAGCACCGTGGCCCCTGCGCCCACGAAGACGTTGTCCCCGATCTCGACTCCCGGACCGATCGTGACCCCGCCGCCAATGACCACGTGGTTGCCAACGGTGGCCCCACGCACCAACGGCTGCCGCATGGGAAACCGCCGAGCCGTCGGGCCGGCGGCCTCACCGGTTGCAGGTCACTCTTTCCTCGCGGGCCACACCCCACTCCACCGTCACCGGCTGAAGGTTTTTGCGTAGATCCCGCGCCGCGCGGCCGAGACCGTCCATAATTCACGCCCCGGCTTGCGGGCCCCGTTTTCGGGCGCGACGGCGTCTGCCGGGGCATCGGCACCGATGTCGATCATCGGGATAGTGTGGTTGTGGGAACTGGCGGCCACCACCCGGAAGCGAGGCCAAGTTTCTTGGCGAGCAGGGCCCGGCAGGCGGCGTTCATGATCCGTAATTGCACAGGGATGGACGAGGTCGGGAAAGATGACTGCGTGAATCACCTGCGAAGTTGCGCTGTCCGCCGGCGAACCCGCCTCGCGGATGGCGGCAAAGGTGCTGGCCGCCGACTTCAAACCCGCGCGGCCTCATCCGCCACCGAGCTGCGCAGGGGCAGGCCGAAAACAAGGAGGCGTAACGAGGCGCCGCAGGCACGAGAAAAAGGCAAAAAAATGAGCATCATCGTAGTTGGTGTGGGCTGGCGTAGATTGAAAAAATGCAGGCAAGCACTCCGGATTTGAACTGGAATTGAGGATGATGTTCTGGACCGCAGACCAGCGCTCCAACGGAAAACCCCCGACCGGGGACACAAATTGGACGCCCGCGTTGTTTATAAGGATGTCGATGCCGCCCAAGGCCGCTTCGGAGTCGCGGACCAAGCGAATCACCTCTTCCGCGCGGCTGAGATCCGCTTGGCGGACAGCCACCCGCGCACCCGTGCGCCGGGCGAGACCAGCCCGGAGGTGTTCGAAATCTGCGGGGGCGCCGAGGCCGTGCAGCATCACGTCGGCGCCCGCCTCCGCGAGGACGCCGGCCATCCCCCGGCCGATGCCGCTGGTGGAACAAGCGACCTGGGCGATCTTGCCTTTCACGGCGTGATCTTACCCCGGAGCCAAAGCGCGCGTAAATCCGCCGCCACTCTCCGCGCATCGCGCCAGGTGTCGGGAAAACCACTCAGGCGATAGGCCGGGGCGGCGTGGCCGATTTCCACCACGACCAGCATCGGCTTGGCGGTGCGTCGGCGCTGCTCGTAGCCGAACAACTCCGCGACGTAGCCCAGCCAGTCCAGATACTCCGGAGTCCGTTTCCCGCCGGGCGTGAGCGCCGGCACCTGGCAATGGTGGCCGTTGAAGGGCCGGAGGTGAAATTGCGCCGCCGCGCGCAGCAGGGCTTTCGGCTCCCGCAACCGCGCCCAGAGCTGGCCCGACGGCAGGTGCCGCACGACGGCGAAGTGCGAATGGTCCAGGCAAAGCGGCAGCGTCTTCCCGGTGTCTGCCGCGTAGGCCCGCGCCAAAGCCGTCGTGGCCTCGGGCGTCTCGGTGAACGTGTCGCGATGGGTCTCGATGGCGAAAGGCAGCCCGTGGGCCCGCGCGGCGGCACCGATTTCTTTCGCCGCGGCGACCGCCTCGGGCAGCGGCGTGTCGTAATCGCAAAGCTGCACATCGATCGCCACGGCGCCAAGGTCGCGGGCCGCCGCAAAGGGCACCGCGCAATTCGAACCGGTGCCGAGGCTCGTGACGGCCAGATACTTCAGCGCGCCGCGTTCCGCGATGACCGGGATGGGCGGCGAGAACACGCCGTCGAACCCCGCGGCGCGGATGGCCGCGAACTTCTTCGCCCAGCTCCACTCCTTTTCGGCCGAGGGATATTGCCGCAACGACCACATCGTCGCGAACAGATGGAGCGGGCGTTTTGGGCCGGAGCGGTGGGGTGCACTCATAATTTCTTCTTTTTACGGCCGCGCGGTTTCGCGCCGTAGCGCGCCACGCGCACGCGGGCCGTGACGGCATGGGCGGCCATGCGCTCGACGTCGCAATGCCGGGCGGTGACGGCGCCGACCAGGCGGCTCTTCGCCGGGGTCATGCGCGGGTAGGTGACGGTCTTCAGGGACTTCCCGACCCACGCCCCGCCGGTGTAGCGCGTCGAACGGCTCGTGGGCAAAATGTGATTGGTCCCGATACTTTTTTTCGCCGTAGGCGACCGTCGTCTCCTCGCCGATGAACAGGGATGCGTAGTTGCGCGGGCGCTCGAAATAATAATCCGGCTCGCGCACGTGGAGCTCGAGGTGCTCGGGCGCGTCGGCGCCACTGATCCGGATCGCCTCTTGCCGGTCAGCGGCGACAGTGAGCTTGCCAATGGCCTGCCAAGACTGGCCGGTGATCTCGCCGGTCGGCAGCTTGGGCCGTTGCCGGGCGATTTTCTCGCGCACGGCGCGGCCGAACGTGGCGCTCTGGCACACGCAGGGCTGACCGCTCGCCGGGTCATGCTCAGCCTGGCCCAGCAGGTCGCAGGCGACGA
>JBDNFZ010000843.1:0-2072 GCA_041689555.1 Opitutaceae bacterium
GCTCGACCTGCAGCCGATCAACGTCCTCGAGGTGATCACGTTTTACCCGATGTTTCGGCAGAAGCCCATCGGTCGCCGCCACATCAAGGTCTGTCGCACTCTGTCCTGCGCGCTCGTCGGGGGTTACAAGACCTGCGAGGCGTTCGAGGCGGAGTTCAACACCCGCCGCGGAGAGATTTCCCCCGACGGCGAGGTTACCGTCGATTTTGTCGAATGCCTCGCCAGCTGCGGCACGGCCCCGGTCGTGCTGATCGACGACGAGCTCCATGAGAAAGTGGACGTCGCGAAAGCCAAACAGTTGAGCGCGCAAATCCGCGCCGAAGCCAAGTCACGCTGATCCTCTCTCCGTCCATGCCCGCTCCCGCCCAACGCCGCATCATCTTCGCTCACATCGACGAGCCCGGCTACACCAACGACCTCGCGTGCTACCTTCGTCACGGCGGCTACGAGGTCATGAAGAAGGCTTTTGCCCGCAAACCCGAGGAGTTGATCGACGAGGTCAAGAAATCCGGTCTGCGCGGTCGCGGCGGCGCGGGCTTCCCCTGCGGCGTCAAGTGGGGCCTCGTTGACCGCAAAAGCGGCAAACCGATTTACCTGATCGTCAATGCCGACGAGTCCGAGCCCGGAACGTTCAAGGACCGCTACATCATGCATCAGGATCCGCACCAGCTGATCGAGAGCACGATGATTTCCTGTTTCGCGAACAACGTGAAGCAGGCCTACATTTACATCCGGGGCGAGATGCCGCACGGCGCGCGGATTTTGGAAAAGGCCATCGCCGAGGCGCGCGCCGCGAATTTCGCGGGGCCCAACATTCTCGGCACGGGCTACAGTTGCGAGATCTTCGTCCATCGCGGCGCCGGCGCCTACATCTGCGGCGAAGAAACCGGCCTGATCGCATCGTTGGAGGGCAAGCGCGCCCACCCGCGCATCAAGCCCCCGTATTTCCCCGCCGTCCTCGGGCTCTACCAGTGCCCCACGATCGTGAACAACGTCGAGACGCTCTGCCACGTGAAGTATATCGCCGAACACGGCGGCGCCGAATACGCGAAGATCGGCACGCCCGGCAACACCGGCACTCGCATCTTCTGCGTCTCGGGTCATGTCCAACGCCCCGGCTATTACGAATTCCCCGCCGGCACGATCACGATGGGCCAGTTGCTCAACGAGGTTTGCGGCGGCCCCTTGCCCGGTCGCACCTTCAAGGCCGTGATTCCCGGCGGCTCCTCGGCGAAAATCTTGCGCTTCGGCGAACGCTTCAAAGGCAAGCGCAAGGTCGGGACCGAGATGGTGGATTACGACTGGGGCGTCGAGGATGTGCCCATGGATTTCGACTCGCTCGGCATGATCGGCACGATGGGCGGCTCCGGCGGCGTGATCGTGATGGACGACACGGTGAACATGGTCGAGGCCCTCGCCAACATCAACGCCTTCTACTCCCACGAGAGCTGCGGCCAGTGCACGCCCTGCCGCGAAGGCTCGCTCTGGATGAAGAAGATCACGACCCGCATGGTCCATGGTGAAGCCCGCCCCGAGGACGCCGCCCTCCTCAAGAGCGTCGCCGACCAGATTCCCGGCCGCACCATCTGCGCCTTCGGCGAAGCCTGCTCGTGGCCGACCCAGAGCTTCATCGCGAAATTCGGCGACGAATTTAAGCAGTATCCCGAGACGAAAAAAACCGCCAAGCCCGCCGAGGCTGTCGCGCTGGTCTGAGTTTTTCCCAAGGAACACACGGAAGAACACCCGACATGAAAATCCCGATGATCGGTTTTTCCGTGTATTCCGTGTGCTCCGTGGGCTAATTTTCCTTTTTTCTTTTCAATGATCGCTCCCGCCAAACCCGACCTCGTCACCGTCAACATCGACGGCAAGGAGATCGCCGTGCCCAAAGGCACCAACGTCATCGAGGCCGCCCGCCTCGTGAACGTGGACGTGCCGCACTATTGCTACCACCCGAAGCTCTCGATCGTGGGCAATTGCCGGATGTGTCTCATCGAAATGGGCATGCCCGCCGTCGATCCCGCCACCAAGGCGCCGATCATCGACCCCGCCACCGGGAAACAAAAAATCAA
>JBDNFZ010000844.1:0-3192 GCA_041689555.1 Opitutaceae bacterium
CAAGCTCCTCACCATCGACCCCGCCGTCGTCCGCGAACGCATGCGGGCCATCGCCCTGCGCATCACCGCCGCCCTCGCCGCCGGGCTGAAATAGATCGACCGTGCGAACGGACGGCTGGAACGCCCGGCTGCGATTTCCACCGCGAAAAATTCGCCTTTGCACGGCGCGTTTCCTGCGTCTTGTTCAACAACCTTTCATTTTCGACCTGTCACCAAACCGTCTCCGTCTACCATGCAACTCAACCTCCGCTTCCTTCTCGCCGTCGCCGCCCTGCCGGCTCTCGTCCACGCTCAGGCCCCGGCTTCCGCCGAGTCCGCCGTGAAACTCGAAGCCTTCACCGTCACCGGCTCCAACCTCCGCGCCGGCGAATCTACCGGCGGAGCCAACCTCCGCCTCATCACGACGGCCGAGGTCGAGCAGGCCGGCACCGGCAGTCTCTACAGTTTCCTTAGAAAAATCCCCGAGGCCGGCGCCGGTAGCCTCGGTGAAAACCGCGTCAACACTTCCTCTCCCGGCACCGCCTCCGTTTCCCTCCGCGGTCTCGGCGCCAACTCCACCCTCGTCCTCCTCAACGGCCGTCGCGTCACCCCCGCGCCCTTCGCCCAAGGCGGCACCGCCGCCGCCCTCGGCACCACCCAGTTTGTCGACCTCAACATGATCCCCGTCGACGCCATCGCCCGCGTCGAGGTCCTCAAGGACGGCGCCTCCGCCATCTACGGCGCCGATGCCGTCGCCGGCGTCGTCAACCTCATCCTCAAGGATAACATCGGGGGCACCACCGTCCGCGGCTTCTACGGCGACTTCCCCGGCGGCATCGCCGCCAACACCGTCCGCGGCAGCGTCTACACCGGCGCCACCTCCGGCAAACTCAAGGTCTTCGCCCTCGCGAATTATATGCACCAGGCGAAAATCCAATACGGCGAACTTTCCCCGAAACTCGTCGCCCTCGCCAACGGTTCCAACCCCGGCACCTTCGTCGTTCCCGTCGGCGCCACCAACCCCATCACCGGCGCCGTCGTCCCCGCCGGCACCGCCGCCGCCGCCCGCACGTTCACCGTGGATTTTTCCTCCGCCGCGTTTCCCCCGGTCTTCAACACCACCCTCGCGACCGCCCCGCAGAACCGCCACGACATCAACGCGGCCCTCACCCCGCAGCCCCGCGTCACCCGCTACGGCGCCCTCGCCACTTTCCGCTACGAGATCGCCCCCGCCCTCACCGCCTACGCCGAGGTCAATTACCAGAACAACACCAACCTCGAATACCTCTCCGCCGTCGCCATCAGCAACCTCAACACCGTCACCCTCCCCGCCAACGCCGCCTTCAATCCCTTCGGCGTCGATGTCCTCAACAGCCCTGCCGCCGGCGGCAACCTCGTTTACCGCTTCCTCGAGGCCGGCCCGCGTGCGACCGAGACCGAAAATGATTTCAAGCGCCTCGTCACCGGCGTGAAGGGGCGCTTCGCCTCCACTTGGACCTGGGACGCTTCCCTGCTCTACAATCTCGCGGAATCCGAGAACCGCCTCGTCGCCGGCTGGCTCTCCCAGTCCGCCGTCAACGCCGCCCTCGCCGACACCAACCGCGCCACCGCCCTCAATCTCTTCTCCAATCCCCGCGCGTCCCCAACACCCCCGCCACCCTCCAGCGCCTCCGCTCCAACGCCACCCGCAACGCCGCCACCGAGCTTACCTCGTTCAACGCCCAAGCCTCCGGTGCCGTCTACACGCTCCCCGCCGGCGACCTCAACGTCGCCACCGGCATCGAATTCCGCGACGAACGTTTCCGCGACAAACGCACGCCGGACCAGCTCATCGGCCAAGGCGTGCCCGTCCCCCAATCCAAGGGCTCACGCCGCGTGCAGGCCGTTTACACCGAGTTCAACCTCCCGCTCACCGCACCCGCCCAAAAGATCCCGTTGCTCGCGACGCTCGAGCTCAACGCCGCCGGCCGCGCCGAGCGTTACAGCGACGCCGGCTTCACCAACACCGCCGTCCCCAAACTCGGCTTCCGCTGGCAGCCCTTCGACCCGCAGATCAGCTTCCGCGGCTCCTGGGGCAAGGGCTACCGCGCCCCGTCCCTCGCCGAACTCTATCAGCCCCAAAGCACGGGTAATTTTTTCAACATCCCCGATCCGCTCCGCGTCGGCCGCCCCGGCGCCAATGTCAACGACACCGCCACCGGTCTCCGCATCGTCACCTCCGGCGGCAACCCCAACCTCAGCCCCGAGAAATCCGAGTCCAACAACTACGGCGTTCTCCTCCAGCCGAAATTCCTCCCCGGCCTCTCGTTCAGCGTCGACTACTACAAGGTCGATGTCCGCGACCGCATCGGCCCGCCCGCGCCGGCCGCCATCATCTTGGCCAACCCCGCCCTCTTCCCCGGCTTCGTGGACCGCGCCGCCCCGACTGCGGGCGACATCGCCAACAACCTCCCCGGCGAAATCCTCCGCATCCGCACCGTCACCGGCAACTTCGGCACCGCCGAGACCAGCGGCCTCGACGTGAGCGCCGAATACAAATTCGCCACCGCGCGCTCCGGCCAGTTCACCGTCCGCGGTTCCGCCAGCCGCACCTATCATTCCATCATCCGCTCCCGGGCCGATCTCCCCGCCGTCGAGCTGGTCAAAACCTTCGAGGTGCCCGACACCCGCGCCAACGCCGGCCTCGCCTGGACCCGCGGCAAGCTCGGTGCCGGCGTCACCGTCGACTACATCGGCGGCTTCAACGACCTCGCCCCGAGCGTCGTCCGCGTGAAACAGCAGACGCTCACCGGCCTCCAGCTCAGCTACGAATTGCCTTACGCCACCAAGATCACCCTCGGCGCCAACAATGTCTTCGACAAAAACCCGCCCCGCACCGCCTCGTCCACCGGCTACGGCGAATCGACCAGCTCCTTCCTCCCTCGCTTCCTCTACCTGGATGTGACGAAGAAATTCTGAGCAAAGGTCGAAGGGAATCAGGCGCACCATCATTAGCCCAAGTTCGTCAGTTCGCGGAACGCTTTCTTTAAACGTAAGCGACAACCGGAGCACAGCGTAGTCAGGAAGACGTCGGCGGTGTAGAGTATGGGGATGAAGCGGAACCGAGCGGACCGATCAAGTGCTGAGAGCGGCGAAGCGCTGCGGAGTAAACTCTGCGGCGGTATGATTGGTGGCGGCAGCGAGACGCGGAAGCGCCCAGGTGAGATAGCCCCA
>JBDNFZ010000845.1:0-1944 GCA_041689555.1 Opitutaceae bacterium
CGGCCCAACGGCTCCCGCGGGTGAGAAAGATCGGCCGGTTTCAGTCCGCTGATGGGATCGACAAGCGCGAGCTGCTGCAGCTGGTCGAGTTGGTTGAGCTCGCGCATCGCCTGCGAGGAAAGGGTGACCTGATACATCGGACGCTCAGAGCTACCGGGCGGCCCATGCGCGGCAACGCTATTTCCGGAGCCCGCAGATTGGCGTTTTCATGCGCGCGCCCGGCCGTCAAGGTGCCGGCCATGCCCGTCACCCTCGCCGATATCCGCGCCGCGCGCCGGCGCATCGCGGGCGGCGTCATGGTGACGCCCTGCACGGAATCCGTGGCTCTGGGCGAGATCGCCGGCGCGCGCATCGTGTGCAAGCTCGAGAATCTCCAGCGCACGGGCTCGTTCAAAGAGCGCGGCGCGCGCAACGCCCTGCTGCTCCTCCCGCCCGCGCAGCGCCGGCGGGGCGTGATCGCCGCCAGCGCGGGCAACCACGCGCTCGGTCTCGCCTACCACGGCCAGCTCCTCGGCGTGCCCGTGACCGTGGTCATGCCCGACACCGCCCCGCTCATCAAGATCGCCACCTGCGAGCGGCTCGGTGCCCGAGTCGTTATCGGAGGGCCCGATTTTGCGGCGGCGCGGGCGGAGGCCGACCGGCTCACCGCCATCGGCGGGCTGGCCTACGTGCATGGTTTTGACGACCCGGCGATCATCGCCGGGCAGGGCACGCTCGGGCTCGAACTGCTTGAACAGGTGCCCGACCTCGACGCGATCCTGTGCCCGATCGGCGGGGGCGGATTGATCGCCGGCATCGCGCTCGCGGTTAAAAGCCTGAAGCCGAAGATAAAAATCATCGGCGTCGAAGCTGCGTCCACGGGCAATTTCTCCGCCGCGCTGCGCGCGGGAAAACCGGTGACGGTCGCGCGCCGTGCCACGCTCGCCGACGGTCTCGCGACCCTCACCGTGGGCGCCAACGCCTTCGCGCTCGCGCGCAACCGCGTCGACAAGGTCGTGAAGGTCGATGAGGCGGTGATCGCGCTGGCGATCTTGCGCATGGTGGAACTTGAAAAAATGGTCGTCGAGGGCGCCGCCGCCACGCCGCTCGCCGCGTTGATGTCGGGATACTTGCCCGAACTCGCCGGCCGGCGCGTCGCCCTGGTCGTTTGCGGCGGCAACATCGACCCGGCCGTGCTCAGCCGCGTGATCGAGCGGGGTTTGGTGCACGACGGCCGGCTCACGCGGTTCACCGCGCTGATCAGCGACCGGCCGGGCGGGCTCGCCGGACTGTGCCGGGTGATCGCCGAGGCCGGGGCCAGCATCAAGGACATCGCCCACGACCGGGCTTTCAGCGGGCCGGATGTGAGCGCGGTGAGCGCGGTCTGCACGGTGGAGACGCGCAGCCGGGCGCACGTCGCGACGTTGCACCGCGCGCTGCGGCGCGCAGGATTTCTTTTGAAGCCCGATCATGACCGCACTTGAACCCCATTCGACTTCGCCGTTTCCGCCCCGAACGGAGGCGAAAACGTCTCCGCTTTATGCGTGGCTGCTGGGGGCGCGATGGCGCTGGGCGACGGTGTTGGCGGCGGGTTATTACCTGGCGGCGGCGGTGTCGAGCCGGTTGACGTTGGAGCCGAGTTTCGTGGCGAGTTTCTGGTTCCCGAGCGGAGTCGCCTTGGGAGCGTTCCTCATCGCCGCGCGCCGGGACTGGTGGGTCGTGGCCCTGGCGATCGCGGTGGGGGACGTAGCCGGAGGAGTTGCAGAAGAAGGCTGGGCCACAACGATCTGGCTGCCGATGGAAGCTGCCAGCATCGTCTCGCCTCTGATCGGGGCCTGGCTGGTGCGGCGGTTTGTCGCCGAGCGGCCGACCTTGGCAACGATGGGCGAGCTCGTGGGGATTTTGGGTTTGGGGGCCGGTCTGAACCTTGCGCTGGCTGCGGCGGTCGGCGCGTGGACGCTCCAG
>JBDNFZ010000846.1:0-1880 GCA_041689555.1 Opitutaceae bacterium
GCGGTTGGTGGTGAAGGCGGTGAAGCGCGGCGAGGTGAGGGTGGCGAGCTCAACATCGCCATTGGGGCGAACGGCGAAGATTTTTACGGTGAGGGTGCGCGCATCGCCGTCGATGTGGCCCTCGTTGTCGCCATCGACGGGGGCGGAAGCGAGCGGACGGATCACGCCGCCGTTGGCTTCACCGGGCGCGGTGTAGGCCTTGGCGTAGAAGCGCGAGGGATAGCCGTCTGAGGGCGGCGTGCCGGTGGGCTGCTCGATGGATCGCCAGTTATAAACGCGCCCCGGCAGCCACGAGGCGCGATCTTCGCCGGTGACTCCGCTGGGCGGAACGGCATCCCAAGGCAGCAGGATTTTCATGGCGTTGTTAGGACCGCCAGCGCCGAAAACGGACTGGAGCGAGTCGGAGGCGGCGACGCCGCCGAGGCTATCGTTTTCCACGCGGACCGTGGGTAGGTCGGTTATCTCGAGGCGCAGGCTGGTCTCGGGGACGAGGGCTGAGGTGTAGGGATTCCAGAGGCCGATTTTCCAAAAGGCGCGAACTTCGAGTGGGAGCGTGGCGGCGGACCCGCCTTGGGTGCGGACATTGAACGAGAGCAAAAAATAGGAGAGCACGGGCGCAATGAGCGGCTGGGCTGCGGCGGCGGCGCTGACGGGCGGCTGCATGACAAAGCGGCGGCGGAGCGAGTCAGCAGAAACCAAAGGGAGCGGGGGAAAGGCGCTCGTCGCGGAGGTGGCGGGGTCTTCCATGTAGCTCGGGTAGTCGAGCCAGGCTTGCGCGGCGGGGCCGAGGAGCGAGGGGGCGAGGGAGAGGTCGCGGCGGAGGCCGATGGAGGAAGCGGAGGTGTCGGCGAGGACGTTGAAGTTGTTGGGCGTCCAGTCGTGGTAGCGGTTTCGGAGCGTGGTCAGGCCGACGGTGCCGGTCGTGCTGAGATTGAGAAAGGCGAGTTGGTTGAAGGCCGTGGTGTTGGCGGCATTGCTCGCGTTGTTGGCGGCGCGGGGCTCGAAGACGGGAGCGCCGGTGGCATCGGTTGCGCCCGCGCCGAGGGAGATTTGTTGGCGGATGCGGTCGCGAAGCTCGGGCGAATCGAAGGGAGGATAGGTAATCGCGTCGGTGGAGCCGGCGAGGGCGACGGGGGCCTTCACGCCTTGGTCCCCTACCCACCAAGCGTAGCGGCCGATGGGGGCGTTGGCGGCCAAGCCGGGGACGCCGACGGTGGTGATCGGCACCAACGGTGCGCGCACGTTGTTGGCGGTGAGGGTCGACTTGAGGCCGACGAGTTCGGCGGCAGTAGCGGTGGCGAACGTGGTCGCGGGACTGACGGTGAGCGGGTCGGTTTCGTTGCCACTCACAAGCCATGTGAGGGGTTCGGCGCCGGATGTGCGCGCGTCCCAGACGCCGGTGTAATAGCGCGTGCCGGCTACGCCGTTAAAGCCCTCGGCGGTCGCGGTCACGCGTTGGTCGGGGCCGGCGTGGAGTTGGAGTTGGCCGAGGGCGACGTCGAGGGCGAGGAGGGCGTTTTGGCGGGCTTGGGCCTGTTTCTGGGTATTGCCGGAAATGGCGGTCTCGACGCGGGTGTAGGCGGCGAGGCCGACGAGCAGCAACACGACGAAGGCGAGGAGCGTGATCGTGATGAGGAGCGCGAAACCGCCGGAGCGCCGCTGCGGCGGCGGTTGAAAGTTGAAAGATGAAAGTTGAAAGCGCGGCACGGTCAGAGCGGTTCGGCGCGGAGGACGATCCGGCGGGAGTAGACCTTGGAATTCGCGAGGGCGAGGTCCCACCAGTATTGGGCGTTGGAGCGGCCGGTGGGCGCGGTTAGCCGGCCGGCTTCGAACGTGGCGATCAGGCGCGCGCCTTCGTCGGTGAGCACGCGGATCATCAC
>JBDNFZ010000847.1:0-1935 GCA_041689555.1 Opitutaceae bacterium
TCGCCGCCCACATTTGTCTCACGTTCATCCGCGCCATGGTGTCTTTTGCAATGGGAGCGCGGACGTCCCCGCCCGCAAGCCCGGAGTCGTCTCGTTCGCTCAAAAGAGCAGCCGTAAACCCGCCGCCGCCGAGAAGAACAATGCGAGGTTCTCGAAGAGCTTTTGGTTGATCTTGGGCAGGATTTTCCGCCCCGCCAACGCGCCCACCAACACCGCCGGCGCGAGCCAGAGGTTCAGCGCGAAACTCGGCTGCGTGATCAACCCCAGGCTCACCATAAACGGCACCTTGAAAAGATTGAGCAGCAGGAAAAAAACCGCCGCCGTGCCGACGTATTCCATTTTCGGCAGCCGCATCGCGAGCAGGTAAACCGCCATCAGCGGCCCGGCCGCGTTCGCCACGAGCGTCGTGAAGCCCGCCAGCACGCCGATGCTCGGCGCGAACCATGCCCCATGCTCCGGCTCGCTTTCCGGCGTCGCACGCGCCCGCCAACGCCGCACGAGGTGCAGGGCCACCAGCGTCACCACGATGCCGCCGATGAGTTGCCGCATATCGCGATCGCCGATCCGACCCAGAACAAAGAACCCGACCACCACCCCCAGCGCGGCCCAGGGAAACAGCCGCCAAAGATGCCGCCAATTCGCGTGCTGCCGATAGGATGCGACCGCCACGATGTCGCCAAAGCAGAGCAGCGGCAGCACCAGGCCCGTCGCCTGCTTCGCCGGGAGGATCTGCGCGAAGATCACCACGAACAGCATCCCCATCCCGGCGATGCCCGTCTTGGCCACACCCACCAGAAGGGCCGCGACGACCGCCAGCGCCCATTGCTCCGGGGTCAGGCTCAAGGCGCGGTCTCCGGCAGAATATCCCCGTCCTTCACCCAGAAAATCTGCCACGCGCCCAACTCGACGTCGGGCAGACTCGTGCCCGTCGCCAGCACCTGCGACTCCGGATCGATCGTCGCCCAGAATTTCCGCCGCCGCGCCGGGTCGAGCTCGCCCAACACATCGTCGGCGAGCAACACCGGCCGCACGCCGCTCTTCTCGCGAAACCACGCCGCCTGGGCCAACCGGAGCGCGAGCACGAGGGAGCGTTGTTGGCCTTCCGAGCCGAAATCCTTCGCCACCTGGCCCGCCACCTTCAGCGAAAAATCGTCGCGGTGCGGCCCCGTCAAGGTCGCGCGCATCGCCAAATCGCGCGCCCGTCCCGCCTCCCACCGTGCCGCCAGCGCCTCGGGGTCCGCCTGCGCAAAATCGGCCTCGTAGTGCAGCGCCGCCGGCTCCGCGCCGTCGCAGAGTTTCCCATACGCCGCCGCCATCGCCGCGCCCAATACTTGCAAGCCCTCGCTCCGGCTCGCGATCAGCGTCGCCGCCGCCGGCGCCAGCACCCTTTCAAACGCCTCCAGTTGAGCCGCGACGGCCCCGCCCTTTTTCAGAAGGGCATTCCTCTCCGCCAGCGCCCGCGTGTAGGTCTGCAACGCCCCGAGGTAGCCGCCGTCCATCGCCGCCAGCGTGAGGTCCAGCCACCGCCGCCGTAGCGCCGGGGCCCCGCGCACCCACTGCAAGTCCTGCGATGAGAACACCACCGTCGGAAACTTCCCGAGGTAATCTGCCAGCCGCGTCACCCGCGTCTGCTCGAGCCACAGTTCCTTGCTGTGCCGGTGGACCTTGATCGTCACCTGCGTCTCACCCAGCTGCGGATGCTCGACCGTGCAGGCCACTGCCGCGGTGGTCTGCCCGTGCATGAGCAACGTCGCGCTCTCCGTCGTGCGAAAGGACCGCGCCGCCGTGAGATAGCCCGCCGCCTCGAGCAGGTTGGTTTTCCCCTGCCCGTTCGCCCCGACGAAAAACTGCCGCCGCCCCGCGAACTCCAGCCGCGCAAACGCCACGTTGCGAAAGTGACGGAGGGTAAGCGTGCGCAGGCGCATGGGGCTAAAA
>JBDNFZ010000848.1:0-4478 GCA_041689555.1 Opitutaceae bacterium
CCGCGAGGTAACGGGTCGTCAGGTCCGCCAGCACCTCGGCGACATCGCGGGGTTTGACGTAGTGTTTGAGAGCGTGGGTGCGGAGCGTGCGCCAGTAGGCTTCGAGATGGTTCTGGCGGGCGCGTAGGCTGGCGTTGCGGGTCTGCTCCGCCTGAATCAGCAGCTCGTTTTTTCCGCCGGTGCAGAAGCCGCGGGCCTCGGTCTCGGCGGCCTCGAGCTCGGCGTTGCACTTCGGTGCGGGGAGCAAAATCGCCCGATCAACCCAGGTCGACGGGTGGAAGGCGGGAAGCTTGGGAAGGCGGGTGCCGGGGGGAAGATGGCCCTCGCCGAGACGGGCGGCCTCGTCGGCGATGAGTTCAATCTTGGTGGCCTCGCTGTGGAGAAAGGCCGTGGCGGAGCGGAGGATCGCGATCGCGTGAAGACTCTGCGTGCGGGTAAGGCCCGGCCGGGTGGCGGCGCGGTTGTCGCGGGCGAAGGCTTGGGCGTGCTCGCCGAGCCCGGCGGCGGCGCTCTGCCACCGGTCAACCAACGTGCAGATTTGGTTGAACAGCTGGTGCTCCGGATTGGTCAACGCGAGGTAGTCGTTGAGGTCGTCCTGCAGCTTGCTGGCGAGCCAATGCTCCAGCCGGTCGACGAGGGCGAGATTCTGGCGCACTCCGGCCTCGGCGGCCGCCACGACGTTGAACGAGGCCTGAAAAGTCTCTTTGGATTTCTTCGAAGCGAGCATCGCGAACGACGGCTTCGTCGCCATGACCCCGACCTTCTGCGCCTCGACGCTGGCGAGTTCCAGTTCGAGGGACTGGCGGCACAGATAAACGTAAGCCTCATCGCGAAGGCAGTTGATCGATTCCCTGGAGAGTTGGATGGCTTCAGGCACGGTTGCGGTGGGATTTGTAAGCTTTGAAGTTAAACAAAAGTCACCCGACGCGCATAGCAAAGTTTATGTGCGGCGCGCCGGAGGCCGGAGAGGTCGTCGCCTCGGTCCCGGGTAACCACCACGAGCGAACGGCGGCGGCGAGCGCAAGGGCGCTGACGCAGAGGAGCGCGCCGCGAAAGTTGCCGACCGGGACGAACCAGCCGAAAACCACGGAGGCAACCGCGGCGGCGATACGGCCGATGTTGTAGCAAAAGCCGGCGCCGGTGGTGCGGAGGAGGATCGGGAAAAGCGGTGGCGGATACATCGTGAAGAGCCCGAAGACGCCGCCGAAAAATCCGCCGAGCGGCAGCCAGAACAGGCCAGCGAGGCGAACGCGCGCGGGACGACGAACGCGCCGAAGATCGAAGCGGCGAGTCCGACAAACATGAACGCGATCGCCCGCCGGTAACCGAAGCGGCGGGCGATTCCGCCGCCGGCGAAGTTGCCGACGATCGAGGCGATGTTGAAGGCGAAGAAAGCGGCGGAGACGAGCTGCGTCGTTTCGGCCGCCGGAGTCCGGGCGGCGGCGAGCAGTTTGCGCAGGTGTTGGGTCTGCCAAAACAGCAGGAGCCACCACGCGGAGAGCCCCGGGGCGCAGACGACGGAGGTGCGGACGGTGACCGAGCGCGCCGCGCCGCGAAAGAGATCGAGGGCCCCGGGTTTCTTGGCGGTGGCGGCGCCGGCGCGTTGCCAGGTTTCGGGCGCAGGGCCGTGGCGGCGGATCCAGAAAACCATCAGGGCCGGCAGGACCCCGACGAGGAAGACCCAGCGTTCGGAGCCGGGCGGGAGCAGGAACGAGAGGAACCCGACCACGAGCGCGCCACACAGGACGCCGGTGTTGACGCCGGTCTGAAGCACGGCGGCGATCCACGGGCGCCAGGCCTTGGGCCAAGTTTCAGAGAGCAATGCCGCGGCGATGGCCCGCTCGCAGCCGGTGCCGAGGGCGGCGACAAAGCGGAAAATCATGAGCTGCCACCACGCCTGCGCGAAGGCACAGAGCCCGGTGCAGACCGCGGAGGTGACGATGGTGAGGGCGAGCAGCGCGGCTGCGCCCGAGCAGATCGCCGAGCCCGCCGAAAAAGGCGCCGCCGAGCGCCCAGCCGGCGAGAAACGCGGTCTGAATGTAGGCGCTTTTATCCTTCACCGCCGGGTCGGTCGCGCTCGAAGTGGCGAGCAACGTCATCACCAGCGGGGTGGCGACGAGCGTGTAAAGATGGAACTCAAGACCGTCGAAGAGCCATCCCAGGCACGCGGGGATGCCCGATTTTCATTGCAGAGGCGAGAGGAGGCGCGGCGGGTGGCCTCGCGCCGAGCGGGAGTCGCGGTCGCGGGCGGGAGGAGTCCGCGGGGCGCGCGGCGGACACCCGAGCCAATTGCCGAGCAAGCGCGCGCGTCACGTCAAAGCGGAGCAAACGGCGTGACGGGGGCAGGTGACGAGGTGGTCGTTGACCAGACCGGCCGCTTGCATGAAGGCGTAGCAGATCGTGGTGCCGACGAACTTGAAACCGCGGGCGAGGAGGTCTTTTGAGAGCGCATCGCTTTCGGGGGTGCGGGTGGGGACGTCCTTCATCGTGCGGCGGCGGTTCACGAGGGGGCGGCGGGCGGGGACGAAGGCCCAAAGGTAGCGGTCGAAGGAGCCGAACTCTTTTTGCACGGCGAGGAAGGCTTTCGCGTTGCCGATAGTGGCGGCGATTTTCAAGCGGTTGCGGACGATGCCGGCGTCGGCGAGGAGGGCGGCGACTTTTTGCGCGTCGTAACGGGCGATCTTCTTGGTGTCGAAGGCGTCGAAGGCGCGGCGGTAGTTTTCGCGTTTGGCGAGGATGGTGGACCAGCTCAGGCCGGCTTGAGCGCCTTCGAGGATGAGCAGTTCGAAGAGAGCGCGGTCGTCGTGCAACGGGACGCCCCACTCGGCGTCGTGGTAAAGAATGTCGAGGGGTCTAGTGGGCCAGGTGCAGCGGGTGATTTTCATACCGGGAAAAGTTTAACCGCTAATGGCTTTCGCCAGGGGCGAAACCTCGGGGTTGCCCTTCGGCTGATCGCCTCCGTTTGGTGGAGTTGGGTTCGCTGATCGCGGACGGGATGATGTGATCAGTCACGTGGCTTGGGGAATTTTTTGTCGGTGCGGAATTCGGCGAGTTCGGCGCGGAGCGCGCGCACTTCGCCGAGAATCTCGTGTTCCCCCGCCTCGACCTTGCCGAAGAAGAACGAGGCCACGATGCCGCTGAGAGTGCCGAAGAGTCCGACGCCGCAAAACATGAGCGCCATGGCCAGCAGGCGGCCCTCGGTGGTGACGGGGAACGTGTCGCCGTAGCCGACGGTGGTGATGGTCGAGACGCTCCACCACACGGCGTCCTCGGCGGTATGGATGTTGGCCTGAGGCGTGCGCTCGAGGATCAAAATCGCGACCGAGGCGAAGGTGATGACGAGCAGGGTGACGAGGATTACCGAGGCGACGCCGCCGCGCCGCCGGTTGCCCAGCAGGAGCTCGGCGAGGCGTTGGAAGGAACGCACGCCGCGCAGGAGGCGGGCGATGCGGATCACACTCAGGAGGCGGCCCCAGCGGCCGGCGTCGAAGGTCGGGACGCTCGCCAGCAGGTCTATCCAACCCCACCGCATGAAGGTGCGTTTGGAGGGCGCGCGGCGGAACCGCAGACCGAAATCAACGAGGAAGACGCCGCAGGCGAGCGTATCGAAGACACGCAGGACGCGGGCGATCTCCGGGGGCGGCGCGAAGAGGGTCTCGACCACGAGCGTGCCGAGAATGACGAGGGACAGGACGAGGACGATGAACTGAAACGGTCCGATCGCGTCGGGCTTGGCGACTGGACCGGGGGCGGGGGCGGAGGGCGCTGCCATGCCCCGAGCCGAGCGGGCCGCGCGCGAGAAGGCAACGGCGGCGTGGTCCCGGGCGGGAACGGGAGGTCAGTCCTGCTTCAATTGGATGTCGACGGTCAGGCTCCGGCCCTCGGTTTCGAAGCGGAGGATGTGGCGCGTAGCCGACTTAACGGTGGCGATCGAGAGTTGCCGGCCGCGCACGATGGTCGGGAGGGTGAGCTTGCAGGGATAGCCCAGATCGCAGAGCGCGTTCTTGAAGCCGCCGACCGTCATGTTGGTGACCTCGCCGATCGCGTCGTTGACGACTTCGACGCCGCTCATTTCGACTTCGGCGGGGCTCATGCCGAGGATGAGTCCGGTCACCTCCCGCGCGAACGCCTCGTCGAGGCGGAGGTAGACCAAACCATTCGCCTCGCCCACGAAGCCGACGCTGCCCAAAATCTGAGCCGGCTGACCGGGATCGGGCTCAGTCGGGGTAGCATTCACCGAAACCAGCACGGCGTCCTTTCCGATCATGGTCCGGAAGACGCCTTGCACGGCGTGAACGACGGCCTCGCGCACCACTTCTGCATTGATCGGGGACGGGGCTAACCCGGAAAATTCATACGCGAACAAAAGGGCGGGCATGATTCCTGCTTAAGTTGTTGGTGTGAAGAATCCAACTACAGTAGCGACCGGCACCCGGCCTGCAACAGACTGTCAGCCCGAAGCGTTCCTGTTTCCAGAC
>JBDNFZ010000849.1:0-19336 GCA_041689555.1 Opitutaceae bacterium
CGCGATCCGGTCCGAGCCCATCCGCGTGCGCGCGAAGATGATCACGCTCTTGAAATCCGTCTGCTCCAGCAGCAGTTGCAGCAGCTCGAATTTCTGTGTCGCCACCACCGGATAAAAGGCGTGCGCGATCGTCTCCGCCACGGAACGCTGACGCCCGATCTCGACGCGCGTCGGGTCCCGCAGCGCCCAGCTCGCGAGTGACGCGATCTCCGGCGGCACCGTCGCCGTGAAAAACAGCGTCTGTCGCGTGCTCGGCGTCTTCTGCACGATCCGTTTCACGTCCGGCAAAAAGCCCATGTCCAACATCCGGTCCACTTCGTCGAGGACGAGGATATCCACGTCGGCGAGCGACACGTTACCCTGCTCCATGTGGTCCAGCAACCGCCCCGGCGTCGCCGCCAAAATGTCGATGCCCGCGCGCAGGTCGTCGAGCTGCTTCCCGTAACCCACGCCGCCGTAGACGATCGTCACGCGCAGGTCGGTGAACTTGGAAAATTTCTGAAACGCCTCCTCCACCTGCAACGCCAGCTCGCGCGTCGGCTCGAGGATCAGGCAGCGCAGCTTTCCGTGTGTGCCGAGTTTTTGGATGATCGGCAGCGCAAACGCCGCCGTCTTACCGGTGCCCGTCTGCGCCGAGCCGATCAGGTCGCGCCCCGAGAGCACCACCGGGATCGCCTGGGCCTGGATCGGCGTCGGCACCACGTAGCCCATCTCCTGCACGCCGAACGCCAGCGCGTCCGACAACCCCAGCTTGGAAAACGCCGTGTCCATCTTCGGCACGTCCACCGGCACCGTCGGCTTCACCACCGAGGCGCGCGGGTGGTCGTAAGTCTTGTCGATCACCGGCCGCTCGCGCGGCTCGTGCGACCCGCGCCCGCCGCCACCGCGAAAATCATCCCGGCGTCCCTCGCCCCGGCCCGCGCCGCGTCCGGAGCGCTCGCCCCGGCCGCGCGGCTCGTAGCCGCTCTGTCCACCGCCGCCTTGGCCCGCGCGTCCACCCGCACCGCGGCCCTCGCCCGCACCGCGGCCATAATTCTCGCCGCGTCCTTGGCCCTGGCCTTGACCACGCCGCGCGCCTTCGCCGCTTTGGCGACGACTATCGTGTTCGCGGTGCGCAGGACTCTTGGCGATCGTGGGAGCGGGCGTGCCGACCGGCTTGGCTTTCTTGGTCGGAGCGATGGTTTCGCGCAACTTCGCGATGAGTTTTCTGAGCATAGTAGACGAGTTAAACCGGCAAACCTCGCGCAATCACCCCGCTTTGCAATCCCGGAGATGACCCGTCGCGCGCGCGTTCACGGTTTTCCGGCGCGGTTTTGTAAGTGTAGGCAGCCCGCTTGCGGGCGCGGCTTGATCCGCGCAAGCGCGCTGGCCTGTGAAGGAACCGATTGTGAAATCAAACAGGAAACCGTGCCAACGCCTTGCCGCGCGCCCGCCCTTTTGACCCGGCACCACCCCGGGCCTCCGCTGTCGACCAAGCTTCAAGCCCACACCGCCGCATGACTCCTTCCTTACACCTCCCGTCCGTCCATCTGCGCGTTGCCGATCTCAAGCGCAGCCTCGACTTCTACACCCGCCAACTCGGCTTCGTCGCCCGACACGCCGACTCCGCCCAAGCCCAGCTCGCGACGTCGCCCACCTCGCTTGCGATCCTCACCCTCACCGGCGACCCTACCGCCCGACCCGCACCCGCCGATGCCGCCGGGCTCTTCCACGCCGCGCTGCTCCTGCCTTCCCGCGCCGCGCTCGGGCGTTGGCTCCGTCGCGCCGCCGATTTCGGCGTCGCCTTCGACGGCTGGGCTGACCACGGCGTGAGCGAGGCGATCTACTTCCACGACCCCGACGGCAACGGCCTCGAGTTTTACTCCGACCGTCAGCCCTCGCTCTGGCCGTCCGACCCCGACGGCGCGCTCACGATGTTCACGCACCCGCTCGACCTGCCCGGCCTGCTCGCCGCCGCTGAACCCGCCGAACCCGACGCACCGCCGCTGGCCGGCGCGCGCTGGGGCCACCTGCACCTCCGCGTCACCGACCTCGACCGCTCCCAGGAATTCTACAACCACACGCTGGGCACCCGGCTCATGGTAAGCCTCGGCGATAGCGCCCGCTTCCTCGCCGCCGACGACTACCACCATCACCTCGCTCTAAACCCCTGGACCCGCTCCCGCCACCCGCAGCCGCCCGGCACCCTCGGGCTTGCCGACGTGACGTTCGCCCGGCGCGGGACCGCCGCGCCGCAAACGCTCCGCGATCCCGACGGGATGGCCCTCCGCATCACGGAGTGGGTTTGATCACACGTTCGCGACGAGGCGGCCGCGCCATCAGCCGCTAAAAAACGTTCTCGTTCGTTTAATTTTTCTCGGCCGTCGGCAGGTGGAGCGAGGCGGAAGCGCAGCGGAAAAAGGGAGGAATCGCCGCGACACGCTCGGCCCGCAGCGACATCCTCACGCCTTCGCGCTTGGCACGCCGCACCGCGCCCGCCCAAGCTCCCGCCACCTCAAGCGATGAAACCGGAAATCCGCTGGCTCGCCCTCGACCAAAAGCTGCTCAGCTCCGGCCAGTGCCGCGCCCTGCGCGACGCCCTCGGCCCCCAGGTCGAGTTCATGGACTTTGCCCAGAAGATCATCGACGACGGCCTCGTCACCGATGTAGCCCTCCTTGAGAAACTCGCCGGCCTCGCGGTCGCGAAAGGCCAGAAAGGCGTCCCGATCGACGACCCGTTCACCGAGGAAGTCCCCCCCGAGACTCCGCCCCCCAAGGCTCCCCCTCGCGGCCTCAGCTTTCGCCATACCACCCCGCCCGCTTCCGACTCGCCGCCCCCGGCACCCGCTCCCGCCCCGACCTTTGCCCCGCTCGCCGCCGAGCGGGTCGCGGCTCCTTCCTCCGCGTCGGCTCCCCCCGCCTCGCCGCCCCCGCCTTCCGGCCCGCTTGCCGCCGGCGACGCGCCGAAATTCGATTTCGAAACCGTCTCCGCCCTCGATGACCCCGCCCTTGCCGCCGCCGTGCGCGCCCTCCTCCGCGCCACCGCCGCCTACGGCGCCAGCGACCTCCACTTCTCGACCGGCGCCCGCCCGTTCGTCCGCAAAAACCGCGCCTTCTCGTTTCTAAGCAACTACACCCTCACCGCACCCGACGCCCTCCGGCTCAACACCGTGCTGCTCTCCGAAGGCCAGAAAAAGACCTTCCTCGACCGCCGCGACTACGACTACGCCTTGGCCCTCAGCGGCACCGATCGTTACCGCGTGAATCTCATGATTCACAAAAACGGCGCCGCCGGCTCCTACCGCATGGTGCCCGCGAAGGTCCGCACCCTCTCCGAACTCGGTTTCTCCAAGCACATCGAAACCCTCAAGAAACTCCTCTCTTACCACAACGGCCTCATCCTCATCACCGGCCCCGTCGGCTCCGGCAAGACCACCACCCTCGCCTCCATGGTGGACTACCTCAACGCCTCCCGCACCGATCACATCATCACCGTCGAAGACCCTATCGAGGTCGTCCAACCCGCCAAAAGTTGCAACGTCTCCCAACGCGAGGTCGGCGCCCACACCAAGTCCTTCTTCACCGCCCTCAAGGGCGCCCTCCGCGAGGACCCCGACATCATCGTCATCGGCGAGCTCCGCGATCTCGAGACCATCGAGATGGCCGTCAGCGCCGCCGAGACCGGCCACCTCGTCATCGGCACCATGCACACCAGCGACGCCGCCACCACCCTCACCCGCCTCCTCGATGTTTTCCCGCCCGCCCAGCAGACGCAGATCCGCTCCAGCGTCGCCGAAAGTCTCCGCGGCGTCGTCTGCCAGCGCCTTCTCCCTGCGGCGACCGGCGGCGGCCTCGTCCTCGCCTGCGAGATCCTCGTCAACAACATCGCCGTCGCCAACCTCATCCGCGAGGGAAAGTCCCAAGGTATCCGCAACGCCATGGAGACCGGCATGAAGGAGGGAATGTGCCTCATGGATAACGTCGTCTTCGGCCTCTACAACGACCGCGAGATCACCGCCGCCACCGCCCTCGCCGGCATCTCCAACCGCGTCCTCCGCGCCAAGATCACCTGATGCCCCGTCCTACCGTCGCCGAGGTCGTTCAGCTCGAGCTGGGCTACCGCAAAGCCCGCCGCGTCGTCATCGGCCACTTCGTTTTCTTTATCGTCTGCTGCATCGTCGCCTTCGTCGCCCGCAGCTACCTGAAGTTTCCCCTCCAGCTCTCCTGGGTCTTCATCGTCTTCGCCCTCGTCTTCGCCGGCGACCTCGCCCGCTTCTTCTACCGCCGCAAAAAGCTTCAACGTCTGCTCCGCAGCTGATCGCCACCCGCCGTCTCCGCCCTCCGTTTCTCTCCCTTCAATAAACCATGGCCGCCATCGACGCCCTCCTCAAAACCATGCTCGAAAAGGGCGGGTCCGACCTGCACCTCACCGTCGGCCTCCCGCCCAAAGCCCGCATCTCCGGCTCCCTCCAAGCCATCGGCGCCGATCCGCTCGACGCCGCGGCCATGGAAAGCCTCCTCAAAGAAATCTGCCCGCCCAAACGTTGGGCCGATTTCCTCGAACGCCGCGACCTCGACCTCGCCCATGAGATCCCCGGCCTCGCCCGTTTCCGCGCCAACTTCCTCTGCAACCACTGGGGTCAAGCCGCCGTGCTCCGCCAGATTCCCGCCAAGATCATGTCCTTCGAAGACCTCAAGCTCCCCGAGGCCCTCAAGAAACTCTGCCACCTCAACGAGGGCCTCGTCGTCGTCACCGGCCCCACCGGCTCCGGCAAATCGACCACGCTCGCCGCGATGATCGACTACATTAACACCAACCTCGCGAAACACATCATCACCATCGAGGACCCGATCGAGTTCGTCCACCCCGTCAAAAAATCCGTCATCGTCCATCGCGAGGTCGGCGAACACACCGAATCCTTCGGCACCGCGCTCAAAGGCGCCATGCGCCACGACCCCGACATCCTCCTCGTCGGCGAAATGCGCGAACTCGAAACCATCAAGCTCGCCCTCGGCTGCGCCTCCATGGGCATGCTCGTCTTCGGCACCCTCCATACCAACAACGCCCCGAAAACCGTCGACCGCATCATCAACGCCTTCCCCGCCGACGAGCAGAACCAGGTCCGCGTCATGCTCGCCGGCTGCCTCGCCGGTGTCGTCGCGCAGCTCCTCTGCAAACGCATTCCGAAGGGCCGCTGCGCCGTCCACGAAATCCTCCTCACGCACGAGGCGCTGCCCAACACGATTCGCAGCGGCCAGATCGCCAACATCCGCGGTATCATCGAGAGCGGCACCGCCGACGGCATGATCACCATGGACAACAGCCTCATGGCGCGCGTGAAGGACGGCACCATCGAAGCCAAGGAAGCCTACATGAAGGGCGCCAACAAAGCCCTCTTCGCCCCGCTCCTCAAACCCGGCGACCTCGCCGAGGGCCATTGATGCCCCCCGCGGCGGCCTTCACACCCTCGATGCTTCCTTCGTCTCGTGCCGCAGCACCCCGGCGATTCGCCAAAAATCGTCCTCCCTCACCAGCACGTAGTCGTAGGCCGCGCTGCTCCCGTCCTTGGCAAAAATCCGCGCCGTGAGCGTCGCCCGTTTCCCGTCGTCGCGCGCCAAACCGAACTCCGCCCGCTCGTTCGTCCAGATTTCCGGGTAACCGAGCCGCACCGTCTGCGCGAACCGCCGGATCGGCGTCTGCATCTGCAAGCGGCTCGACGCATACGCATACGCCCGCTCGATCTCGCCCCCGCGAAAGGCCGCCAGCTGCCCTTCGATCGTCGCCACGATCTCCGTCTTCACCGCCGGCTTGCTTGCCCGCATCACCCCGGACTCCGCCGCCTGCCCCAAGGCCGCGGCCGCCATCACGATCACCTGAGCGCACATCCATTTCATCCCGCCATCAGGTCAGATTCCGCCCGGCTTGCAAACCGCCGCGACTCGCGCCGCCATCTTTTGCTTTCTTCCGCTTCTCTTTTTATGACCACGCCACCTTTCATCCGCTCCGCCACCGCCGCCGACGTCCCGCTCATTTTCGATTTTATCCGGGGTCTCGCCGACTACGAGAAACTATCCCACGAGGTCGTCGCCACCGAGGCGACCCTGCGCGCCACGCTCTTTCCCGCCGATCCTACCGCCCGTCCCGCCGCCGAGTGTATTCTCGCTTTCACCGGCGAGGGCACGCCCGCCGGCTTCGCCCTCTATTTTTTCAACTACTCCACGTTTCTCGCCAAACCCGGCCTCTACCTCGAAGACCTCTACGTTCACCCCGAATTCCGCGGCCAAGGCCTCGGCAAGGCCCTCCTCCTCCACCTCGCCTGGCTCGCCAACCAACTCGGCTGCGGCCGTATGGAATGGTCCGTCCTCGACTGGAACCAACCCGCCATCGACTTCTACGAATCCATCGGTGCCGAACGCAAAACCGACTGGACCATCTGCCGCCTCACCGGCCCCGCCCTCGCGCGTTACGCGTGACGTCCCCACCGCCCGCCCCCGGAATTCGGGGCCTTGCATCCGGCGCATGCAATCATTCGTATCCGCTCCAAGCCCATGAAACACCGTCGTCTCCTCGCCCTCTCCGCCCTCGCCCTTTCGCTCGCCCCGGCCCTGCGCGCCCAGCCCGCCAGCGCGACGTTTCGTCCGGCCCTCGCCGACGAGTATTCCGCTACCTTCAGTTATTCCGGCGGCGGCGACCTCAAGCGCGGCACGGCCAAGGCCGGCGAAGTTTCGGTCAGCCGCTTCGATTTCTCCGTCTCCGGCCGCCTGCCGTTGCGCCAAGGCCTGATCTTCATCCCCGGCCTGGCCTACAGCCACGTAACCCTCGACGCCTCCACCGGTGTGCCCCTTCCCGAATCCGTCCAGGAACTCTCGCTCTCCCTCGGCGTCCGCGGCGTTCTCTCTCAAAAATGGGCCTACCTCGCCGCCCTCCGGCCCGGCTTCTACGGCGACTTCAAAACCATCAACGGCGACAGCTTCAACGCCCCGGTCTTCCTCGCCGCGTTCTATGTCCAAAATCCCGACCTCATCTGGACCTTCGGTGTCACCGCCAACGCCTTCAACGACAACCCCGTCATGCCCGTCGTCGGCGTGCGCTGGAAATTCGCCCCCGACTGGCAACTCGATGTCGGCTTCCCCCGCACCGGCGTGAGTTACACCGTCGATTCCAACCTCACGTTGCGCGGCGGCCTGAGCGTGATGGGCGGCAACTACCGCATCACCGAAAACCTCGGCGTCCCCGCCCCCGGCATCCGCCGTCTCGCCAACACGATTCTCGACCTCACCGAGGTCCGCGTCGGCGCCGGTCTCGCCTACAAGTTTGCCGGCGGCCTTGAGCTCGACGCCGACGTCGGCATCACGACCCTGCGCCGCTTCGAATACCCCGACCGCGACTTTCGCCTCAACGGCGACAACGTCGGCTGGGTCTCGCTCGCGATCCGCCACCGCTTCTGAGCGACCGGTTTCCGGTTCGACCCCGCGCCGCGCGGCCGACCTTTGGGACCCACTTTTCCCGTGCTAGCCGGTCGGGCCCGGGGCTACGTTGCGCTATGGCCAACACCTCCCCGCCACCCACTCCTGAACTGGCCGCACTGAGCGACATCCTCGGCCTCGACGAGGCCCGCGACCTCACGCGCACGTTTCTGGCAGACACACCGCGGCTCATCGCGGACCTCGACTCACCCGTTGCTGATCGCGCAATGATTGCGGCCCATAGCCTCAAGAGCACTTCGCGCATCGTTGGCGCGAACACCCTCTCCGCCCTCGCCGCCACTCTAGAAGTTCGTCTGCTCGCCGCCGGCCCGCTGCCCACGATCACCGAAACCGCCGCCATCCGCGCCGAATACGCCTGCGTCAGCCCGATGCTGATCCGCTTCTCCCCGCGACCCTGATCCTTCCCCGCTTCGCTTCCACGCCCGTTGCATTCGGTCGGGCGGTCGAACATGCGTCTGCTGTTCGGTGGTAGGCAGCTCGCTTGCGAGCGCTCCGGCCGCCGCACGCTCGCTGGCAGGCAGGCTGATCCCAACCGCCCGAGCGTTTTGGACTTTAGCTTGGGTGAGTTGGAGACGCGGCGCCCTCGCCGCGTTTCCTGCGCGCAACGCGGCGAGGGCGCCGCGTCTCCAGCCTGAATCCACCCTGCACCATAAATCGGTTTATCGCGGAAAGTTGGGCCGCCTGCAGATGCGGATGCGCTTCACCGCCAACTCGGATGCGCCCGGCGGGCGACCCGTTCACATTTTGACCAATCCGGTCTGCACGCACCAGCGCACCAGACTGGCCACTTCGTGCACGCCGACTTTGTCCATGATGTTGGCCCGGTGTTTTTCCACGGTCCTTACGCTCAGGTCGAGTCGCGACGCCACTTCCTTCGAGGAGAATCCTTCCGCGACCAACCGCGCCACCTCGATCTCCCTCGCCGAAAGGATTTTTACCGCCTCGACCGAGATCGCCGCCTGCTCCTCCTTCGCGCCCGCCTTCATCTTCGGCAAAGCCGCCTGCTCCGAACTGCTCGCGCCTTTCGGCGGCACGTGCGTGGCAAAAAACATCCCGCCTGCCATCAGCGATTCAACCGCCTGCAAAACGTAGCTCAACGGCGCCGCTTTATCGACAAATCCATGCACCCCCTGCGCCACCAGCCGCCCCGGCAACTCTGAATCGGGATGTCCCGTGAGCACCAAAATCCGCGTCGCCGGCAACTGCGCCCGCACCTCCCGCACAATCTCGAGGCCGTGCAGGTCCGGCAAAAAAAGATCCACCGCCAGCATGTCCGGCTTCGTTCGCAGGCAATACGCCAGGCCTTCCTTGCCTTTCTCAAACGACGCCGAAACCACCAACCCTCGCACCCTGCCCAACGCCATCGCGAGCATATGCCGGAAAACCGCATTATCTTCGATGATTACTACGCGCTTTGCCATAGTGGCGGAAAGTTCTCGGGTGCAACGCCGACTTTCAAGCCAATTGCCTGCACCAAGCAGCAAAAGGGTGCGTCTGCAAGTTGGCGGTAGGCCAGCTCGCTTGCGAGCGCTCCGGTCGCCGCGCGCTCGCGGGAGAGCCGCCTGCAGATGCAGGTGCGATCCACCGCCAACTCGGAAACGCGCCCGCAACAAGCCGCGTCCAAGACCCGCCCCCGCCGTCGGCCGCCCGCCATCGCCCCCGGGTTTGCACCGGCTATAATTCAACTTGGCTTGCAACGGTGCTGGTTTCAATTCTCCCGCCTCTCCCTCTGCCTTAGCCCATGCCTCCCTTCGCCCCTTTCACCCCGCCGCCGCTCTCGGCTTTCTTTTCACCGTCAAAGACCGCTCCAAAAACTGACTCCGCATGAACTCCGGCCTGCCTTGGACCACCGGGATCGAGGCCGCCCTCCCGACCCTCGGCGCCCTCGCCGCCCGGCAACTTTTAAGCCCCCCGCCCCGCCCATGAGACGCAACGTCGCCCTGCTCCTTTTCAACGAAGTCGAGGTCCTCGACTTCGCCGGCCCGTTCGAGGTCTTTGCCGTCACCGACGAACTCGCCGGCCACGCCCTCTTCAACGTCTTCACGGTCGCCGCATCGCCCGGCCCCGTCCGCGCCCGCAACGGCCTCGTCGTCCAGCCCGCGCACACTTTCGCCACCGCGCCCGCCGCCGACGTGCTCATCGTCCCCGGCGGTTTCGGAACGCGGGCCCTGTTGCACGAAGAACCCGTGCTCACGTGGCTCCGCACCGCCGCCGCCTCGGCCGAGATCGTCATGTCCGTCTGCACCGGCTCGATCGTGCTCGGCCGCACCGGCCTGCTCGACGGCCTCCGCGCGACCACGCATTACGCGTGCCTCGACCTCCTCCGCACCCACGCCCCGCGCGCCACCGTGGTCCCGTCCGTCCGTTGGACCGACAACGGAAAAATCCTCACCTCCGCCGGCATTGCCGCCGGTATCGATTGCAGCCTCCACCTCGTGGGCCGCCTGCTCGGCGCCGATACCGCCGCGGCGACCGCCCGCTACATGGAGTATCCGCTCAACCCCTCGCCCGGCCCGTGAGCCCGCCTCCCGCCCGCGCCGCCGTCCTCGCCGGCCTGCTCACCATCTATTTGGTCTGGGGCAGCACCTACCTCGCGATCCGCGTCGCCGTTGAGACGATGCCGCCGTTCCTCATGGCCGCCGCGCGCTTCCTCGTCGCCGGCGGCCTGCTCTTCGCCTTCCTGAAACTCCGGGGCGGCCCCACGCCCACCGCCCGCCAGTGGCGCGCCAACACGGTCATCGGCACCTTCCTCCTCCTCGGCGGCAACGGCGCCGTCGTCTGGGCCGAGCAGTTCGTTCCGTCCGGGCTCACCGCCCTGCTGATCGGCGTGGGTCCTCTCTTCATCGTGCTCACCGAGTGGGCGTGGCCCGGCGGCCTGCGCCCCACCGCGCGCACGTTTTCCGCGCTCCTGCTCGGCTTCGCCGGCGTCGTCTGGCTCGCCGCTCCGTGGCAAAACCCCGCCCAGGGCGGCCTGCACCTCGGCGGCGTGCTGGCGATTCTGCTCGGCTGTGTCTGCTGGTCGCTCGGCTCGATCACCTCCCGACACTCCCGACACGGCGCGTCGCCCATCCTCGCCTCCGCGCTCCAGATGCTCTCCGGTGGCGGCGCGCTGCTGCTCGCCGCCGCGCTCCACGGCGACTTCACCCGCCTCGATTTCGCGACTATCTCCGGTGCGTCTTGGGGCGCTTTCGCCTACCTCGTCGTCTTCGGATCGCTCGTGGGCTTTTCCACCTTCGTCTGGCTGATGAAGCACTGCCCGCCCGCGCAGGTCGCCACCTACGCCTACGTCAACCCCGTCGTCGCCGTCATCCTCGGCTATCTCATCCTCGACGAGCCCATCACCTCCCGCACCCTCGTCGCCTCCGCGATCATCATCGCCGCCGTCGTCCTCATCACCCTCGAGAAGAACGCGCCGCCCCGGTCCGCTCCCGACAAACCCCGCGCCGCCTGATGGCTGACGCCGCGCCCGGTCCGCGCCGCTTTTTTGGTGACGCCGCTTTCCCGCTGCGGCCATAACTCTGCCCATGCGCATCCTCACCGTCGCCCTGCTCGCACTCGCATCGGCAACGTCGCCTTTCGCCGCCGAGCCCGCCCTTGCCCCGGCGCCATCGCCCGCCTCCGCCCCGGATTCCCCCGCCGGGAAACCGACCGCGCCCAAGGACGCCCTCGTCACCCTCGCCCCGGTCGAGGTCAACTCCGACCGTCTTTCCTCCATCGGCAAGACCGCCTTCGGCCGCGACGACATCGCCCGCCAACGCACCGCGACCGGCGACATCAACAGGCTCCTCCAAACCGTCAACGACGTCCAGTTCGCCGGCACCGGCGGGCGCATCACCGGCGCGGGCCTCCTCGATCTGCGCCCTTCCCTCGTCAGCATCGCCGGCGGTCGTCCCTATGATAACAATTTTCAAATCGACGGCCTCAACACCAACAGCGTCCGCGACTCGACCAACCAGAACATCCATTTGAGCACCGAGGCCGTGGGCCACCCGCAGGGCGTCGTGCTCAACCCGGCCCTCGTTGATTCGTTCACGATCTACGCCAGCGACGTGCCCGCCGAATTCGGCAGTTTCACCGGCGGCGTCGTCTCGGCGAAGCTCCGCGATCCGGCCGGCAAACTCGCCGGCGGGCTTTCCGTCGGTTACACCACCGGCGCCTGGCAGGACTACCTCACGGCCTCGCAGAACCGCTCCACCCCCATGCCCGAGCGCCCGCGCTTCGAGCGCAGCAGCGGCGATGTCTACGTCGATCTCCCCGCCGTCGCCGGCGTCTCCGCCCTTTTCGCCTTCGCCCGCAACACCGCCGTCCTCGAGAACACCCAGCGCAACGCCAGCTTCGGCCTCGTCCAGCAACGTTCCGTCACCGTGTCGGACAACTACACGCTCAAGCTCCTCCGTCCCCTCTCCGAGATCGCGAGCCTGCGCTTCACCTCCCTTTTCTCCCCCTACGCCCAGGAAAATCGCGAGCAGGAGCTGAAGACGATCCGCAACGGCAGCTGGACCAACAAGGCCGAGTTCACCCGCCGCACCGAGCGCGCCTCCCTCGAGTTCGCCGCCGCCCTCGTCGCCGCCGACAGCTCCCGCGACACCACCGGCACCGGTGATCTTTATTCCTTCCGCAACTTCGGCCCCGGCTCCCAGGTCAATTGGGTCCCGGTGAACACCACCCTCGGCCTGCGCGGCGGCCTCGGTCGCCTCGACTCCACCCAGCGCGACCTGCCCCTCTCGTTGAAATACACCCGCAAGCTCGCGGGCGCCGCCGAGTTCTCCGCCGGCGCCACCTCCACCGCCGTCGAGGCCCGCCAACGCCAGCCCGGCGAATTCAGCGCCTTCCTCAACGTCCCCATCCCCACCGTGCCCAACCCGCTCGTCATCTCCGGCGACGGTCCGAACGATCCCACCGTGCTCCCCGGCGAACAGGCCCTCGCCCGCCGCCTGACCTACCCCGCCTACGATGCCCGCGTCCGCCTGCGCATCTTCGACTCCTACGCCCAACTCGCCGACCGCGGGAAAGTCTTCGGCCTGCCCTGGGGCTACCGCACCGGCGTCCGCTACGACTACGACGACTACCTCGCCAACCACGTCCTCGCCCCCCGCGCCACCGCCACCCTCGCGCCGTTCCCCTTTCTCACCGTCCGCGGCGGCGTCAACCGCTACTACAGCCGCGCCAACGTCGCCTATTCCATCCGCGAAAAATACCCCTCCACCGTCACCTCCAACCGCACCGGCCGGCTCGAAAACGGCCGCCTCGTCTTCCGCGCCGCCGATTGGGTCGCCCAGCCGCCTTCCAATCTCCGCAACCAATACGCCGCCGCCGGCCTGAAGACCCCCTACAGCGACGAGCTCTCCGCCGGCCTCGCCTTCGACCTCCGCGCCTTCGGCACCCTCGACCTCGGTCTCCTCGACCGCCGCAACCGCGACGAATTCTCCCGCGCCGCCACCTCCTCCGAAGTCATCGGCGGCGTCACCACCTCCTACTTCCGCCTCACCAACGCCGGCTTTACCGACTACCGCAGCGGCACCTTCCTCTGGCGCGCCGCCTGGCGCGCCCACCGCTTCGAGATCGGCGGCACCTTCTCCCGCACACAGACCTCGACCAACGATTACTTCGATGTCGATTCGGAGAACACCCGCAACCAGCTCGTCTCCTACCGCGACCAGCTCGTCACCCGCAGCGATCTCTCGCTCGTCCGCGCCAATTTCGCCAAACCCTCCTACGTGAATTTCCGCTGGTCCTCCTCGTGGTTCTCCGACCGCCTCACCGCCGATCTCTTCGGCCGCTGGAACACCGCTTACGATCAGGTCGTCCTCTCCTCCGCCGCGATCACCCTGCCCACCGGCCGCTACGACCGCTACCTCGACCGCCGCGCCCCCGAAAATCTCATCACCAACCTGAATCTCGGCTGGCTCGTCTGGCGCACCGCCCGCGCCTCCCTCACCCTCGAGACCAAAATCACCAACCTCACCAACCGCCTCCCCAACGCCGACAGCGTCACCTTCGCCAACCCCTACCAGGAGGGCCGCGCCTTCTGGGCCGGCGCCCGCTACACCTTCTGATCCCGACGGCCGATATAATCCGGACTTTTCAAGGTAGCGTCGGGACTCCGGGCCCGACGGGTTTTTTCGGATGCTCCCCTAAAAGCCGGGCGCGGTCCCGGCGCTACCTTCAATCCCGAAAGTCTACATTTTATGGGACATTGGCATAAATCGTTCCGGGTTTGTCGGGCGTTATTGTAGCCGGGGTCGCCGACCCCGGTTCGCCTCCGCCCTCAGCGCGGCCGGCTACATCGGACTGCGTCCTGATTCCGCCCGCCGCGTCCTCGCGCCGCCCGCCGTTCAGTCCTTCGCCCCGGCCAACCGCGTCCTGAGCTTGGCGATCACCGGCGCCATCTGCGCCTCCGCGTCGCGCCAACGCTTCGTCGGATCGGCCAACACCGCGGGTTTGGAGTTGAGCCCCAGAACGTTAACACCCGACGGAGTCTGGTTGCCCGCATTCGTCGCCCGGTGGCACAGCGCGCACTGCGCGAAATACGTCGTATGCTTCGGCGAGCCATACTCCAAAAACAACGACTGCGCCGTATCCCGCACGAAGCGCAACGGCCCGTCCCCCGCTCCCGCGAGCGCCGCCTCCCGCGAGAACAGCCACACCCATTGGTTCCAACCGTCGCGCGTGCTCGTGTCGCCCGCCGGGTCGAGCACGTCCGCCGCCACCGCCATCCGCACCCGCAGTTCGCTCGCCACCGGCGTTGCCACCGGCTCCAGCCCGCCCGTCACGCCCATCATCGCCAGCAGCAACACCGTCTCCGTCTCCCGCGGCACCTCGACGAGTTTGCCCGCCGCCGCCAGCAACGGCACCTGCGCCACCAACGCCTCCACCGTCGCGCGGTCCGTGCTCTTCACAAACACCCGCGCCGACACCAACGACCGCTGCGCGGAGAACAACGCCGCCGGCGCCCGGTCCATCTCCACCCACGGCGAATCCGCGCCGCCCAGCAGCCCCCGCGTCGCGCGCGGCTCGCGCCGGTCACGCGACGCAACCCGCGTCGCCGCCTCCAGCGCCTCGATCCCGCTGGGCAGCGCCGCGAACACCGCCCGCTCCTGCCCCAGCGCGCGGATCGCCCGCGCCATCGCCGCCAGCGTCGCGTCGTCCGTTCTGCCCGAGCGCTCGAAGCGCCACCACACCTGCAAAAGATCCCACTGCAACGAGAGCCGCGCCAGCGGACCCGGCACGAGTTTCGCCGCCGCCTCGGGCGTCGCCAGCGTCGCGAGGATCGCCCGCGCCTCCGCCGCTTCGCCTTCCGTCCAAAGCTCCGCCGGCGAGGTCCGCACGTCGCCGCCAAACCGCCGCGTATCTCGGTCCGCCGCGATTTCCGCTCCGCGCCGGTTCAAGAAGGCCCACTTGCCCTTGTAAAACTCCGCGTCGTCCGATCCCGCCCGGCGTCTCTCCGCCGGCAGCGTCGCGCCGATCTCCGTCGGCGTCCTCGTCGCGAAAAACAACAGCGCGTGCAGCCGGTTGAGCGGATGCGCCGCGTCGGCCGCATAGACCGCGATCGGCCCCTTCCCCGCCGGCAACCCCTCGTAGTCATGCCCCGCCGGCCACCGCTCCGGCTCGCCGGCCGCGGTCGCCGCCACCACACCCGCCGTGACGGCACAAAAAAAGAAAGCGTGGCGGCGGAGCATCATGCCCCGGAGCCTCGGAAAATTTCCCTCCCGTGTCCCGTCAAATCCCGCCGGCCCGCGTCCTCGCCCGACGCGGTGTCACCCGCTTGCGTCTTTTCCGACCCTTCTCCACGTTTCCAACCACTCCCCGCCGCCATGAAATTCCCCCGCTTCCTCCCCCTCCTCGCGCTCGCCGCCCTGGTCTCCGGCTGCAGCACCATCGACTCCCGCATCAAGGAAAAGTCCGCCGCCTTCGCCGCCCTCGACGCGCCCACGCAGGACAAACTCCGCCTCGGCCGCGTCGAGATCGGCTACGCCACCGACCTCGTCTACATCGCGATGGGCGCGCCCGACGAAAAAATCACCAAGACCTCCGCCGACCGCGCCGACGAGACCTGGATCTACAACAGCTATTATCAGGACTACGTCGGCACCGTCCTTGTCGGCTACCGGCGCTTCATCGTGACCGACCCCAAGACCGGCCGGCCGATCGTCTTCTTCGAACCGGTCTACGACGCGATCTATCGCAGCCGCATCGAGGAGCGCATCCGCGTCATCTTCCGGGACGGCGAGGTCGAGGCCATCGAGCAGGTCAAACGCTAGCGCCCGGACCCTTGCCGCAGTCGGAAGGTTGCAGTTGGGAGTCGAGAGTTGAGAGTTCAATCCCCAGGGGCCCGACGAATCCGCAAATACTTCGGAGAGGGATTCACCGGTTGGTTTTGCTCTCAGCTCTCGACTCTCGGCGCTCGACTGCATTCCTCCGCCTCAGGCCTTCAACTCCACGCCCACCGGGCAGTGGTCGCTGCCCAGCACGTGCGGCTCGATCCACGCCCGCTTGAGTTTCGGGCGCAAAGCTTGGCTCGCCATATGGTAGTCGATGCGCCAGCCGATGTTCCGCTCGCGCGCCCCGGCGCGATACGTCCACCAACTGTAGTGCCCCGGGCCTTTTTCAAACTCGCGAAACGTGTCCACGAATCCCGCGCCCAGGAATTCCCGGAAACCCGCGCGCTCCTCGTCGGAAAATCCCGGATTGCCCACGTTCTCCTTCGGCCGCGCCAGATCGATCTCCTCATGCGCCACGTTCAGATCGCCGCAAAAAATCACCGGCTTTTTCTTCTCCAATTTTTTCGCGTAGGCCAGCAACGCCCGGTCCCACTCTTGCCGGAAATCGATCCGCGCCAACTCCGGCTGCGCGTTGGGCACATAGACCCCGACGGCAAAAAAGTCCGGAAACTCCGCCGTGATCGCCCGGCCCTCCGCATCGTGCCCCGGCAAACCGATTCCGTTGGTGACCGCGAGGGGCTTCCGCTTCGTCAGCAACGCCGTGCCGCTGTAGCCTTTCTTCTCCGCCGCATTCCAGAAAACCTCGTAGCCCGCCGGCCACTCCACGTGCTGCACATCGCCCGGCAGCGCCTTCACCTCCTGGAGGAAAATCGCATCGGCCCCCGACCCTGCAACCCAGTCGAGCAGCCCCTTGCCCAACGCCGCCCGCACTCCGTTCACATTCCAAGAAAGCAGTTTCATCCGCGCGTTTCAACGGGACGGGTCCCGCTCCGGCAAACCGATTCGCGTCCCACCCCGTATGACGCTCCGTGACACCGTGCGACATTGCGCCCCGCTTCTTTCTTTCAACTTTCACCCTTCAACTTTCAACTCCCCTCCGAATGTCTGCCGTCTTCCCTCAGCTCCCTCTCGGCCAAGCCATCCCGCCCAGCCCGCACGCCGTGTCGTGCAGCCTGCCCACGATGCGCGCCGTCCGCGGCTACGAGGAAAAAGACCCCGCAATCATCAGCCGGCTGGCCACCGGCTACCCGCGCTTCGTCGTCCACCCCTTCGCCCGACAACTCACCGCCCACTGCATCGCCGTCACCCCCGCCCTCGCCGGCCGCACGCTCTGGCTCACTTCCTCCGCCCGCATGGCGCGGAACCTCCTCGCCCACCTCAACGCGGCCTCCGACGCGCAACCCTTCGCCGCCGCCGGCCTCCACGGCGTCTCCCACCCTGCCGCCTCCGCCGCCACCTTCGCCCTCGCCAAGACCTACCTCCAAAACCTCGGCGGCTTCCTCTCCTCCCGCGAAGCCGAGGACCACCTCGTCCGCCTCGGCCTGCACCCCGCCGTCTACGCCGAGGAACTCTTCCCCGGCGACCCCGAGCCCGAGATCAAGCGCCACCTCCGCCGCGTCCTCCCCGGCATCACCGACGCCGACCTCTTTTTGACCAACTGCGGCATGAGCGCAATCTACGCCGCCTTCCGCGCCATCGCCGACGTCCAAGCCGCCCGCGGCCGCACCGTCTGGCTTCAGCTCGGCTGGTTCTACCTCGATACCATCGCCATCCTCAAAAAATTCACCGCCTCGCCCGCCGACTACGTTTACCTCCGCGACGTCTTCGACCTCGACGCCCTCACGCGCATCTTCGCCGCCCACGGCGCCCGCATCGCCGGCGTCGTCGCCGAGGTCCCCACCAACCCGCTCCTCCAGACGCCCGACATCCCCGCCCTCTCCGCCCTCTGCCGCGCCCACGGCGCCGCCCTCCTCATCGACGCCTCCACCGCCTCGATCTATAACCTCGACGTCCTCCCCCACGCCGACCTCGCCCTCTGTAGCCTCACCAAATACACCGGCAGCGTCGGCGACCTCACCGCCGGCCTCGTCGCCGTCAACCCCGCCCGCCCCGACGCGCCCGCCCTCCGCCAACGCATCGCCGCCGCCGCCGAGCCGCTCTACCCCCGCGACGCCGCCCGCCTCGCCCACGAGATCGCTGACACCGACGCCGTCCTGCAGAAAATCCACGCCAGCACCCCGCGCATCGTCGCCTTCCTCGAAAACCACCCCGCGGTCAAAGACGTCCATTGGGCCCGCCACCCCGCCAGCGTCGCCAACTTCGATAAAATCGCCCGCTCCCCCGAAGCCACCGGCGGCATGATCACCTTCACCCTGAAAAAAATCGGCGGCCTCGAAAATTTCTACGACCGCCTCCGCCTCCCCAAAGGCCCCAGCTTCGGCATGACGACGACGTTGATCTGCCCCTTCATGTATTTGGCGCACTATGATCTCGTGACCACCCCCGCCGGCCTCGCCGAGTTAGCCGCGAGCAAACTCGACCCCGACCTCCTCCGCCTCTGCATCGGCTGCGAAACCGCCGAAGAAATCATCGCCGCGCTCGCCGAAGCGCTCGCGTGAAAGTGAATCTGGAACTCAGGAGCTCCGGAATCGAAACAGGTCCTCCTCCCATTTCCGGTCTGCTTCCTTTCCTGATTTCCTGAGATCCACATAAAAATCCCCTTTCTTGCCCGCCCCGCATTGCGCCCTAGCTCCCCGCGCCGCGTCCGTTTTTAAGGCGACCATTCCCGCCAAAAAATTATCCCCAACGCCGACCATAACCGCCCGGAAACCAACACCAGCGTCGCTTCACTTGTAACCTAATAGGTTACAAACTTGGTCCGTGCCCTCGGACGCTCCACGCTTTCGTTTCTTCCGGCTCTTTGGGTAGCCTCCCCCCCTCTCCAAAGCCCGCACGCCTCACTCCACTTGTAACCTAATAGGTTACAAATTTGGTCTGCGCGCTCGGCAGGGCTCGCCTTCAATTCTTCCGGTTCTTCCTGTAAGCTTTTCTCGCCGCCCTGGTCTCACCGCGCCTCACCGCGCCCGCGTCAGCCGCACAAACCGCCACGCGAGAAACACCGCCGCCAGTGCCAAGCCCACCGCCAGCGCCGCCCAGATGCCGACCGCGCCGAAACCCCCGCGCACACCGAGCACGTAGCCGCCCGGGATCGCCATCAGCCAATACGCCACAAACGTGATGACCGCCGGCAATTTCACGTCCTGCATCCCGCGCAACAGCGCCGCGCCGATCACCTGCGCCCCGTCGGCAATCTGGAACACCGCCGCCACCACCAGCAACTGCGCCGCCAGCAACACCACCGCCGCGTCGTCCACGAACCAGCCCGCGACCGTCTGGCCGACCGCGAAATACGCCACCATGAAAACCATCGCGATGATCACGCCGAGCCCGAGCGCCGCGCCTCCGATCGGTCGCAGCCTCGCCGTGTCGCCCGCCCCCACCGCCGCGCTCACCCGCATCCCCGCCGCCATCGAGAGCCCGAGCGACACCATGAACGTCGTGCCCGCACACGAGATCGCGATCTGGTGCGCCGCCAGCGGCACCGTCCCGAGCCAGCCCATCATGATCGCCGCCGCCGCAAACGCCCC